>JAKSIB010000063.1 GCA_024399065.1 Fibrobacter sp.
ATCTGCAAGGAAGAAATAAAAAAGAACGCCGGAATCATGTACGATCCCGACGTAGTTAAAGTCGCTATGGATAATTGGGAAGAGCTGATTAAGGCAGGCACCGATATCTGCGTTATGCAGAAGTAGGCTGCCTAGAAGAAGAATTTTCCCTTGGCCCAGAATTCGGAATTGTGTTTATACATTCCGAAGAATCCTTCATCGCCAAAGACATGGTCATAGCCTCCGTACAATGTAATCTGATCATTCAGAGCATATTGTACAGCAAACCTGCCGAAGAATCCTGATTCGCTAAAATCATATTCTCCAGAAAGAGCCACTTCCATGGTACTTTGCAAAAGGGATTTTGAAATCTGGAAGCTTGCCGAAGACAAATGGTCACCATTGTACTTGTAGGCATACTGAGCCATCAAAGTCCATTCATGAGGAGCATTCCAGTCCACCCCTACAACACCGTTGAAAGTATTCTTATGGGTATAACCCATGCCATCCTTGTTGGCAACAGCTTCATCCAAGTATTCCGCAGCTTCCATACGAATCACGAAGGCATCTACAGGAATGGATACATCACCGCCAAGAACAGTCATTGGTTCGTAAACGCCCTTCAAAACAGGTCCCTTTTCAGGATTCATTTCAACATAAGTGACAGGAGTCTTATTGAAAGTATGGAGAGCCGTCAAGGAGAAATCCAGATATTCCAGGAAGAATCGTAAACGAGTTCCGTATTCACAGTTCTTGATTCGTGCTTCCGGAGTTTCCAATTCCAGATTCAACCCTTCAGGAATTCTCACATGCCACGGGTTTGCAGGATCCGTAGGCAACTTGTCGAAACTAGCCACCGGCACAAAGATGAATTCTCCATTAAAGAAATCACCAAGGATCTTCAAATCAACCGCATTCACCGCCATACGAATGTCGTCGTAATCGTTGGCGATAAATTCCGTATAATCCAAGGGAGAAATCAAATCTGTCACGCGAGACTCATCAGCTACACCCCAGACCACAATCTGCTTACCCACCTTGACTTCAATCCAATCGTTGGCATAATCCAAGTAGGCTTCATTCAAGCTGAAACCAGTTTCTGATTCAACGATTTTATTGTAGATGGCATTGGCGCTTACAAAGAAGGACGCATTGTCGTAAGAGCCCTTCAATTCCCCACGAACTCGCGTCCGAGAAGAAATCCAATCATGAGGATATTCCCGCTGTAAAGCGTGGTAACTATCCACAAATCCGCTGAACTGAAGAGGAGATTCTTCCTGGGCCATAGCCCAGGAAAAACCGCCCAACAGCAGGGCGAATAAGGTCCTATCCAAAAATTTTGACAACATTATAAGCCTCGTTCCAGCTTATTCACCGTAAAGGTCTTAGGATCAATCTTGATATTGTACTTCACATTGTTGAAGTACAATTCTGTGGCGTGATTAGACTGAACATTGTCAATACGCATCTTGCCGATGGTCCAGAAACCGTCAATCTGCTTGATGTCGCCAGTCTTGAATTTGCGCTGCAAGGTTCCCATCTTGTCGAAGTAATCTACAGCCACCACCTTCAAGATATCCTTACGAATCCACATGATCTTCTTGGAGAAAACTTCATCGGCAGGATTCTTGGGAGTAGATTCCACCACATAGCAGTCAAAGCCATCCACCTTTTCGTCACGAAGGTACTTGTGGTTGTCTTCATCCACGTTGCGTTCGCCGATATCGTCATAAGTGAAATCAGAGCCCATGAAGTAATCGGTCTTGGAGCTGCTTCCGCTAATGCGGCGAGTCTTCTTCATGGCAGGGAGATAAAGCCACTGGTCATCAGACTTTCCCACTTCATCGTAATCCACCGTCAAGAAGCCTGTTCCCTTCACATCCTTCGGATAGGTAAAGAACATCACCTGCTTTGTGATCTTGCCTTCTTCCATGGCGAAGGAGGTAATCTTACGTTCACGAACACTGCCATTCTTGCTGATCAATTTCATATCCATTTCAGAAGAACGGGTATCTCCCTCAGGAACGTCGGACACCTTGACCATAATATCACGACCAGTCAGTTCGCCAGCAAAAAGTACAGAGGAAAGTGCCAATACGGTTGTTGCGATAAACTTTTTCATTTTTATTCTCCTTATTTATTTTTTCTTCTTGTTAAAGGGGCGGACAATATAGATGAGGGCGGGAGTCAAAGTGTAGTCCGCAATCAAGGCCGCAAATAAGCCTGCAATAGAAAGAATTCCGATTCTAGAGAGGGCATTCATTGGGCTGAATACAAAGATAAAGAACATGACGCACAAAATGATGGTGGTCATAGCCAAGGTCTTACCAATGCTCTGGAAAGTAGCCTTAATGGCCATCTTGTAGCTTTCACGATCATTGTTACCAACACGTTCCAGCTCATACTTGATGTGGTTTGTCATGTGGATGGTATCGTCCACGGCGATACCCAAAATCATAGGCATCACAATCATGGTGATCATATCCAGAGGCATACCGAAGTAACCCATGATACCGCCAATCAAGCAGACCGGAGCAATATTGGGAAGCATACCAATCAAACCTGCGCTAACACTACCGAAGGCAAGAATCATCAGGATAGCAATCATGACAAAAGATCCAGCGAAGGAACGAAGCAAGCCCTTCACAAGCCTTCCGTTCATGGTAGCGTAATTCATCACTTCACCAACCACAGAAACCTTGGCGTTAGGCAAGAACTTCGTTGCGGCAACCTTGATGGAATCCAGATTTTTCACAATTTCATTGGCATCATAATTTGCCATTTCCACATGGATGTACGCAGTCTTGTAATCTTCATCGATCTTGTCAAACAGAGCTTCCCCATCAGAGATTTCGTAGAGGAACAATAGCTGGGTCAGCATATCGGCTTCGTCAGGAATCTTGTAGTATTCCAAGGAGTCCCCGTTCAAAGTACGATTCATTTCCTTCACCATCTGGGTGATGGAAGTAACACGAGGTTTTTCCCCCGAAATCTTCGTCAAGCTCAAGCCACCCAAGGATTCTTCCAACTGTTCAATGGACTTCATGTTGGCCGGTTCCTTCAAGGCATCCCCTTCCGGGAATTCAATCATGACTTCATAACTGTAAAGGCTACCCAACTTGCCATCAAGCATATCCAGCAATCTTGCCACATAGGGAATCTTTACCCCCATGGTCTTGGTATAGTCCATATTCACATCAATCTTTGTGGCACCAGGAATCTGCAGCAACATCACAACGCCAACTATAATAGCCACAGGAACAGCCTTTGTACAAACCTTCAAGGCCAACTTTCCAAAATTCAAATCCATCTTGGTTGCACCCTGGGAAAGGGCGAAACTGGGATCAGGCTTTCCATCCTTGCCAAAGCTCATGAGAATAGGAATCAAGACCATCACATAGACAAACACCATAAAGACAATGGCCGCAGAAATACCACCAGTCCAACGAATAGGCTTGATACCAGCAAACAAGAAGGAAAGGAGGGATGCCATAGTGGTGACCACGGTAAAGAAGATGGGCCAACCCGTTTCTTCCACAGCTTGAATTGCGGATTCCTTGCGGTTTCCCGACACGCGGAACTTCTGACGGAAGGCATTGATGTAATGCACCGAGTAACCCACAGACAAGGCCATGCCCAAAATCACCGGAAGGGCGATAATGTTCTGATCACCCACAAGGCCAATCCAGCCGTTAATACCCAAAGCAGAGGCAATGGCAAAGACCGTGGAAATGGCAGGAACCACCACACCGCGAAGAGAGCGGACAAAGAAAATCAAGCAAAGGATGGAGATGATAAAGCCAAGGCCCACACGAATGGCGCATTCGCTGCCGGCCACTTCACTTTCTTCCATTTCGGTATAGCTCATACCCGCAGGCAGAAACTTGTACTTGTCGCTTTTAAATTCATCGGCAAAAATTACGTCACGAATTTTCGGGGTGATGTTATTTACAGCAAAGTCAATACCACCATCAAAAGGCAAGTAAGAAAGAACCAGCCAGCATTCCTTACGGTCATCAGAAACAATGTTGTTGACCAGAGAAGTGCGGCTCATAATCAAGTCGACCTTCGCTTTCAAAGAATCCAGATTTTCCGGAATACCCTTTTCAAAAGGATCAATGATTTCAAAACCTTCATCATTTGCCACCGGAATAGAAAGGCGGCTAGTCAAGGATACCACCTTGTCAGCATAAGGAATTTCTGCTTCAAGGCGCTTGCCCACACGATCAATAGCCTGAAGAACTTCAGGATCAAACACATCGTCAGCACGGACCATCATCGTGAAGGAATCGTCGTTACCGAAAACTTCCTTGAAGTGGTCCATATCCAGCTTTACGGAATCCCAGTCATCAAACCATTCTTCTTCATTGGAAGAAAGCTTGAGTTGGCTAAGGCCGAGGCAAGAAACGACAGTAAAGAGGAAGATGGCCAAAAGTACCGGCCACCTATAAGCAACTTGTTTTCGGCCTATTTTACCGAAAACCTTATTGATATTGGAAATAACCATTTCATTCTCCTTTTTTAGTCTCGTCAAACAAAGTAAGACGAGACAAACATTCGGAGATAAAGTTAGAAAACACTAACTTTATTGGCAAGAGCTAATTTTAGTCATACTCTTAGCGCAAATGGCCATGGTTGAGGCATTATGGAGGAAGGCAGATGTAGTGGGAGAAAGGAATCCAAAGAAACCTCCCGCCAAGAGGCTTGTATTGAAAGCCACAATAAATCTATAGTTAGTCTGAATTCGATCCATCAATTTTTGGCTTAAAACGCGAAGTTCCGCCAAATCTTCCAGATTTTCACTGCGAAGGGTGACATCGGCAGTTTCGCGGGCAATATCGGAAGCATCGCTCATGGCAACAGAAACATTAGCAGCAGCCAAAGCGGGAGCATCGTTAATACCATCCCCCACCATAATGACGCGTTTGCCGGCAGCCTTCATTTCTTCCACATAGCGATGCTTATCCTCGGGCAGCACCTGGGCAAAGAAAGTGTCTATGCCGAGAATTTCTGCGGTGCGGGCAGCAGCCTTCTGGCTATCACCCGTAATCATCACCACATTATGAATTCCTGTTTCACGAAGGCGTTTGATGGCAACAGCAGCCTCTTCTCGAGGGGGATCGCTAATGCAGAGGGCTCCAGCCAACTTTCCACCAATACCCAGGTAAATTACAGAAGCCGCACCACCCTCGGAATCAATGATTGCCTGCTGTTCTTCCGACATTTCCACATTTTCGTCTTCAATGACAAAATGCTTGCTGCCAATAACAGCACGTTCGTTATTGAGGGAAGTGGCAATGCCGTGAGCCACAATGTATTTCACATCGGCATGTTCTTCAGCGTGGTCAATACCGCGATCTGCAGCGCCATTCACAATGGCACGAGCCATACTGTGAGGGAAATGTTCCTCGATGCAAGCGGCGATTCTCAGAATTTCTTCTTCTGAACGACCGCCAAAAGAAATTACCTTCTGTAATTTCGGTTCAGCCTTGGTCAAAGTTCCCGTTTTATCAAAAACGATGGTATCCGCCAGGGCGAATTCTTCCAAATACTTGCCGCCCTTCACCGTCATGTTATGATCCGCAGCTTCTCGCAGGGCTGAAATCACGGCAATGGGAGTGGAAAGCTTAATGGCGCAGGAATAATCCACCATCAAAATGGAAACAGCCTTGGTGATGTTCTGGGTCAGCAAAAGGGTAAGGCCAAAGCCAAGGAAACTGAAGGGAACAATGCTATCAGCCAAATGTTCTGCACGGCTCTGGATGCCTGCCTTCAAATCTTCGCTGTGGTCAATCAATTCAATGATTTTTTGAATCTTGGTATTTCCATTGACGGCACGAACTTCTACCACAATGGAGCCTTCATCAAGAATGGTCCCAGCAAAAACCGTCTTGCCGGCATTCTTAAGAACAGCCTTAGACTCCCCTGTCATGGTAGATTCGTTCACATAGGCTTCGCCTTCTGTTACGGTTCCATCCACAGGAATCATAGATCCATCGCGAACGCGCACCAAATCGCCAGGCACCACATCCTTCAGGTCCACAAGGGTATCCACGCCATCCTTCACCACCCAAACCTTGTCCACTTTCACAGCGAGACTTCCGGTAAGAGCAGCGCGGGTGCGGGCCTTGGTATAATCTTCCAGCAAGCCGGAAACACCCAGCAGGAACATCACCGTTCCTGCGGAGTCATAATTCTTTTGCAGCATGGAGGCACCGATGGCGGCACCATCCAAAACATCCACCGTCAACTTGCCGCTGGCAAGTGTGGAAATTCCCTTGCCCACATATTTCAAGCCGCGAACAACCGTAATGGCAGTGCGGATAGGCAGAGGAACAAACCAGCGCATCAAATAGCGGCGGGCTATCATTTTGCATAGGTTGTTTTGGAAATCATCATCCAGAGATTGCAACTGGTATTCCGTTTCCGGATCTACTTCATGCAATTCCCTCGGATTTAAATCGCGTACAAAATCCAGAATCAGTTTACGATCGTTTTCGAAATTCGTACTTTCGCTATAATCCAGCAAAAGACCGCCATTCACACTGTGAACCACGGCAGATTTCACACAAGGCAAGCTTACGCAAGCCTTATGAATTCGAGCCTCAAATTTTGGCTCGAAGGCATAGGGACCGCAACGAAAGCGAATGCGTCCCGGACGATCGTAAACCACTCTGAACTTCATAAGAAATCCCTAGGTCAGATTACTTATTGAGACCAGCTTCAGACTTTGCATCATTGCAAATGTCGTTAGCTTCATCCTTCATATCCTGGAAGGCAGCCTTTGCATCAGCAGTGAACTTCATGCCATGAGCGAGGCCGGTAACAGCCAATTCGCGAGTCTTCTTGGCCTTAAGAATCTTCTTGGTTACAGCAGAGCCAACAGCACCAGCCACAACAAGCCAAAACTTTTCATTTTTAAAAATAGACATAAGAATGCTCCTTGTTGAAATTTTGATTTTTACAATTTAGAGATTTAATACAAAAATGCAACTTACATACAAAGTAAGTTGCAGACTTCATACCCAGGTAGAACTTAGGATTCAGCGAACTAAGTTAGTTAGATTATAACTAAGTTAGAGCCACTAACTTTGTTAGTTTTTCTAACTTTGTTAGCCTATTTAACTTTTCAAAAGTTATGCCAGCGTCAAAACCTTGCCCAGTTCCTGGCACTTAGACTTTTCAGCATCACCAGGAGCATTTTCAACAGCAAGAGGTTCATCCACCAAAGTCATGCCAGCAGCTTCTGCATCGCTTTTCCAAGCGTTCATATATTCGCCACCGCCCCAGCCGTAAGATCCGAACAGAACTACCTTCTTTCCAGAAAGAGCAGGTTTAATCTGTTCATACAAGGGCTGAAATTCGGAATCTTCAAGTTCCTCAGCACCCATAGCAGGGCAACCCAAGGCAAACTTATCAAAGACAGTAGCCGCATCAGCAGAGAAATCAGAAGTAGCGAAAACAGAGGCATCGCCACCAGCAGCCTGCACGCCAGCAGCAACTTCCTTAGCCATCATTTCCGTGTTTCCGGTACCAGACCAGTATACAATTGCAATTTTGCTCATTTTTTGTTCCTTATATTAATTTTAGATTCCTGTCAACTTGCGACCGTCAAACGATCCAAGGAAATACCCTGTTCAAACTGATTCCAAAGAACTTCCTTGCATTTTTTAAATACTTCAAAGATATGCATGGAATTTTGCACATCGTTATAGACCTTCCAACAGCCAATCTGTTTGTAATTACGGCCACCATAGGCGATAAAGTCCCGAACATCATCCAAGGGGTAACCCAAAAAGATTCCCACTTCATGTGGAAAACAAACGGACTTTTTCATTCGATTCTGAAACACTCTTAAAAGAGATTCCAAATCAAAGGCCGAATAGCCGAAACCCTTCAGAAAATTCTGAATATCACAGGAAAGGGAAAGTTTTTCCAGATCGCAACCTCTATAGACATAGATGTAGTAGCGACCTCTTTTTTCGGCAATCACCCGTGCGAAAACGCCCTTGGGATTCAAACTTCGATTCCATCGTGCAATAATTTCGCACAGCAGAACACCATCTGCTATTTCCAAGCAGAAAAGGTTTCCAACTTTCACACCCGCAAGAGTGGGTGCGCACTGTCGCACCAAACAAGAATCGAACATTCTAGCCATAATTAGATTAAGCTAACTTTTAAAAAAGGTCAAATATTTCCCGCCCACGGCGCACACCGGGGCGGGTAACCCTTCCAGCTCTATGAGGTAACGAACTTCGAGCTGGGCGGAGGTTTTATGGCAACTTAACTATCCGCTCGCAATTAGAATGCGAATACGGTTTCCAAACCGAGGTTCAGACCAACACCATCAACATCGGAATCATCACCGATACCAACATTAACCATGGCAAAACCAGTAATTTCCAAGCCTTCCACCGGAGTAAAGTAGGCGCGAACACCCAAGTTAAAGGTGGACTTGTCTTCGTTTACATCTGTGGAATTGGAATGGAATTCCACGGGAATACCCAAGGTCAGTGTTTCGAGAAGGCTGAAGCTAGGTTCTGCATAGGCAAAGAAGTATTCAGGAATTTCATCGCCATGATCAATGGGCGCATCTTCGTCAAAGTATGCATAGAAAACAGAGCCCTTCACGTTCACAGGACCCACTTCCAGAGAGGGTTCCACCAAGAAGGCGTGAGTGGCGCCCGGTTCATCTTCTCCAAGGTTGTCCATATGGAGACCATAGACCGCATGGAGGCCTACAGCGCCGAACTTCAAATTCGCATCGATACCGGCATGAAGTTCGTTATGTTCAGGTTCCTGATAGGACTTGTAATCCACATAGGGGCGAATTGTTTGTTCACCAAGGCCCAATTCGTAGGCTACATGCGCGTCATAAGCAACGCCTACGCACGATTCTTCACCATCTTCAACAACGCAAACTTGATTGTCGTTGTCACCGCGACCAAAGCCAAGGCCAAAAACAAAGCCATTATAGTCAACTTCAACTCCTCGGATGTCGTGTTCTGCCATACCGGCGGCATTATCTGCCGGGTCATCATATTCATAGTAGTTCTGGAAAGCGCCTTCGGAGAAAGTCAGGTCACCAGCCTTAATCACGAAGTTTTCGCTCTTTGTATACTGAACGAAAGCACCGTTATAGATCGCCGCAGGGTCTGTTGTTTCGCCATCGGCTTCCAACTGGACTTCCGCAGACCACTGATCATTGAACTTTACCGCAAAATTCAGATCAAAGGTGGTTGCATATTCATGGTTCACCTTGTCGTCATTGATAAGGTCGCCAGTGTAAGCGTCAAATTCCACTTCACCAGAAATTGCGACTTCAGGACCCTTGGATTCTGCAGCGGATTCAGCGGAAGCGGCTTCTTCCGCAAAAGCATTTGCAGCAAGGAGGGAGGCGGTCATTAAACCGAATGCAATATTGTATTTCATTGTTTTTCCTTTTTTTCTTTTTGTTATAAACTTTAGAGGCTGTGTCGGGCATTGCCATCATCTAAAGGATGATTGCCACGCAGTTATTTTTAGTTTAAGTAAACTTTATTAGACCAGACTAACTACGAATTTGTAAATTAGGGCCGTTGGAGGAGACACGTTCCAACGGCCCCGATTTACGTTGTTACAAAAGGTTATTAGTCTTCGAATCTCTTCTGCTTGTTAGCATTCATACCGAAGAGTTTCAGGAAGATTCCAGTACCAATGAGGACAATCACTGCCGTGACAATCCAGCCGGTGCTTCCGCCCACAGGAATCTGGTAGAGAAGTACGGCAATGGCCCAAGCGAGGATGGTCTGAACAGTTGCCATAAGCACGCCAAGACCAAGACCAATTTCGCGAACCACAACGCCCATAGCAGCCAAACACGGCACATAGAGCAAGATGAAGATCAAGAAGGCAAATACCTGCCAGTTGAATCCGTCATGACCACCGTTATGGAAGTAGGAACGAAGGTTGGCGTAGATATCGGCAGTTTCGCTGAGGTCGCCTTCTTCAAGAGCGCCCATAGCATCTTCATCAAGTTCAATGCCGGCAGCAGCAAGCTTTGCAAAGACTTCTTCACGAGTCTTTTCGTCACCTTCTTCTTCGCCGAAGGTTTCGATAGCGGCGTATTCCTCGCAAGTCAAAACCTTTGCTTCCTGAATTTTATCCAAGGTTTCCTTCTTCAGTTCTGCAGCGCTTTGGGCTTCAAGTTCGCCAGAGGTTCCCAGGATGTCCGTAAGAGAGCCAAAGACTTCGCTGAGGTTTGCAGGGATAGAAGAGACAGCTTCGAAGAATGCACCCTTGAGATCAGGAGCACCATCTTCCTCTTCTTCTGCAGGGCATTCGTCAACACCTGCGATGAGAGGCTTTTCTTCTTCGGCGGGAG
>JAKSIB010000064.1 GCA_024399065.1 Fibrobacter sp.
CGTTTTAGTAAGGCTATCTGCTCGTCAATTTCCTGCAAACGTTTTAACAGGGCTGTTTTTTCAGCTTCAAGATTGGAAAGGGGGGCAGTCAACTCTTGCATCGGTAAAATCTAAATTTTTACCGATGGTTTAAAATTTCGGGTTATTGCCAAACAAGGTCTTTTTCTCACAAAAAAAACAAGTAAAAGACCTAACTAGCATTGCAAAACAGGTCTTTTTCTAGGCAAAAACACAAGAAAAAGACCCACAATTCTTCAATTTAAACAAAAAACATACAAATTTCTACGGCACATTTATAAATATGCCGTAGATTTTTACACACAACAAACAATACACAAACATTTGCATTTGTGTATCATTTATTGTATATTTAGACCATGTCCAAAATCACGGTAGCACACGACATTGTAGCCTCATACGATGGTATCGTCAGAACATCCGACTTCAACGACAACGGAATCCGCAATGACGAATTGTCTAGATTCTGCACTAGCGGAAAACTTTACAGAGTTCGCAAAGGCGTGTACAGTGCCATTCCGACGAACGAAATAGCAGAAGAACGGTTGCTTGCAGAACTCTTGTCCGATGCGGTCATCTGCATGGAATCGGCACTCTACTATTACGGCTATAGCGACCACGCCCCCACGGAATGGACAATTTCCGTGCCTAGGTCATTTTCACGTTCCAGACTTAAAATTGAAGGACTTTTTCTAAAACCACGATATGTGCAAGAAGAACTTTTCAATATTGGACTAAGTACAGAAAACATCAACGGGTTCGAACTAAAAATTTACGATCGAGAACGATGCGTCTGCGACTGCTTCAAGTACCGCAACAAAATAGACAGCGAGCTATTCAACAAGGCCTTGAACGCCTACGCAAGCGACCCTCAAAAGAATCTAATGAAGCTTCTGGATTACGCCCGAAAAATGCGAGTACAAAAGAAAGTTAGAGAAATTATGGAGGTTCTGTTCAATGGCTGATCGCGCAGCATCGGTACTTGCCAAAATACGAAATAAGTCCAAGGAAATGGGCTGGAACAGCATGCAAAGCCTTCAGCTTTTTTGCCAGGAAGAATTCATCCGTAGAATCAACCTTTCAAAATACAAAGATGCATTTATTTTGAAAGGCGGCCTGCTCATTTACGCGCTTTCAAATTTTGGAAGCAGAACAACCCGAGACGCAGATTTTCTCGTTGAGAACCTCTCAAATTCTCCAGAAAGAATGCGCGAAATCATTCACGAGATAATAAATACGGAATCAGAAAATGACTTTGTAACTTTCGAATTGGCAAATCTAAAAGAGATTGCCAAAGAAAAGAAATACACTGGGGTTTCTGCATTTCTCATCGTGAAAATCAAAAACACCCGTACAGGAATAAACATTGATTTTGGATTTGGAGACACAATCATTCCAAAACCAAAAACAGCAACCTTTCCTGTTCAAGTCGAAGGGTTTTCAAGCCCTCAAGTAAGAGTTTACCCCGTAGAAACAATCATCGCGGAAAAAATTGACGCAATCCTTGATCGAATGGAACTTTCCAGTCGAATGAAGGATTATTTTGACATTCACTTCATTCTTCAAAATTTTGATTTTGATGGTACAACATTGAAAACCGCCATCGCGAGGACCTTCGAAAATCGACAACGTAATTATGATATGAATCGTTTTCAGAAAGTCCTTCAATTTCACAACGATCAATCTATGGGAACCAAGTGGAAAGCTTTTCTGAGAAAAGCAAAATTGCCCGAGATTTCATTTCAAGAAGTTATCGCATCTTTGCAGAACTTTCTTGAATTGCCAATACAAGCATGCTTCAACAATAAAGACTTTTCGCGAAAATGGAAGAGTAAAGAGCAGAAATGGGTATAAAAGGACGCTTTTGACGCATTCTTACCAGTACAGGAACATTTTCATCTAAATGGTCAAGTTCATAGACAAGTCCATAAAGTTCATTCATAATGTTCAATATATTGAACATTTTAAGCAATTTTTGTATATTATGTAAAACATTATGAAAAGAGCATTATTACCATCGCAGAAAAGAATTTTAAACAACCTTGGCAAGCAGATAAAACTAGCCAGACTTCGCCGCGACCTCTCGGCAGAACAAATCGCCGAACGGGCAGACATTTCTCGTGGCACCTTGATAAAAATCGAAAGCGGTGATGAAGGCGTCTCCATGGGCCATTATTTTAGGGTACTGATTGCGTTGGGACTTGCAAGTGATATACTCCTTGTAGCAAAAGATGACGAACTCGGCAGAAAACTCCAAGACGCAAAACTAAACGTAAGAGAACGCGCCAGCAAGAAATAAGGTCTCGCAAAATGAATAATCGGTCCGTATACGTATTCTTCCATAACGAGCAGGTCCTCGAGCCTGTTCTCATGGGCATTCTGCAAGAAACCTTGCAACGAGGCAAAAGCATCTTCTCCTTTGAATTTGACAAGTTCTGGTTAAACAATCCCATTTTTCAAATTTTTGATCCTAACCTAAGCCTATTTCGGGGAAAACAATACGCACCTACTGACAAAGATAACTTTGGCGTTTTCTTAGATTCCACTCCCGACCGTTGGGGGCGACAACTCATTGACCGCAGGGAAACTATTTTGGCTAGAAAGGAAGGACGCCCCGTAATTCCCAGGACTGAATTAGATTATCTACTGGGAGTTTTTGATGAGAGCCGCATGGGAGCCCTGCGATTCAAACAGAGTCTTGACGGTGATTTCATCGACAACGACAAAGAACTAGCGACACCACCTTGGGAATCCCTTCGAAAATTAGAGGCAGCCAGCCTAAAATTGGAACAGGATGAAAATTCCATTGATGACCGTTGGTTAAAAATGCTATTACGTCCAGGAAGTTCTCTCGGAGGAGCGCGACCAAAAGCAAATGTTGTCGATGAACATGGTCATCTATGGATAGCCAAGTTCCCAAGTAAAAAAGATCGAAAAGATGTCGGAGCTTGGGAAACTGTCTGCATGACTCTTGCAAAAAAATGCGGTGTAGAAATCAGCGACTTTAAATGCATTAAACTCGGTTCCAAATATCACACTTTTTTAACAAAAAGATTTGACCGAACAGAAAATAACGTCCGCAAGCATTTTACATCGGCAATGACGCATTTGGATTATAACGATGGAGCTAATGGAGGAACCGGAGCCAGCTACCTTGAATTGGTAGAGTGGATTTCTGAACATTGCGTAAATGTGCAAGGCAACTTAGAGCAGCTTTTCAAACGAATTATTTTCAACATTGCCATTTCCAATTGTGACGACCACCTGAGAAACCACGGTTTCCTCTTAACGCCCAAAGGCTGGACACTGTCACCAGCTTATGACTTGACACCCGACGAATATGGAACAGAACTTTCGTTGAACATTAACGAAAGCGAAGCAAATCTAGATTACAATTTGGCAAGAGAAGTTGCGCCCTATTTCGGCATCGCGCCAAGCGATGCAAACAGGATTATCAAAAAAACAAACGACGTTGTTTCAAAGTGGCAAAAGGTCGCAACAGACATAGGCATTTCGCGAAGCGAACAAGAGCTTATCGCATCAGCCTTCAAGAAAAAAAATGGTGTTTGAATAAAACAGAACTCGTAATAAAGAAAAGGAAGAAAGTAAATAAACCGCTAGTGGATTTGAATACACACGGTCCCGGATATAGCGTTTAATACAAAAAAACAGCCCATAACGAATCCGTTATGGGTTGTTTCCTTCAAAAACTATTCCGTCACTTGGCTTCGAGTCAATGTATATGTATTAGAGCCACCGATACCCATGCCATTGAGATAAACAGTACCATTAACATCATAACGAATTGCATATGTAATTCCACCACCGCCATCACGAATTCCAACGACTTCCACTTTGGATTCTGCGGGAACATCAAAAGAAACTTGTTTGTGATGTATCATAAACGGTTCTGTAATAGCAACTCCATCTACTTTAAGTTGAACATAATCTCCATCCTCAGCGGCATAGTCCCAAATATGAACCTTAGTCGACTTTTCAGTCTTGTCATGCGTTATTACCATATCCGCTTGCCGAACGGTTATTTGATCATCGTTCTTTACTAACCTAGCCCCAAGTTCCAATTTGTCCGACCACTGCTGTTTCAAGATTTCCTGAGCACCAACACTCGTGCTAATAGGGGTGTCCATGGGACTAACACCTCGCACAGCAAAAGAAATTGCCAAAAGTCCTGCCAAAACTGCTGACCAAAGTACCAATCTCTTTTTACGACGAACGACCGTTTCAGGCGAAGAATTTTCATGAAGACAATCCTTGTTTCCATCCACAGCATCGGAAAACTTATCAATTTTTTCCTTCTGTTTGACATCGACATCATCCTTCGATGTTTCCGTTTTCATATTCTTTCGTAAAGATTCATTTTGTGCCGGAGAAAAGGATTGAATGTCAGGAGTATCTTTTTCAATCCCCAATCTAGAGGAAGAAGTTTCTCCACCATTCAGCTCAGCGTGAGCAACCCCTTCAATTTTCATTTTACGTTCTTTCTGTTCCATAAAAATTCTATATCCTAATTAAACGGATGTTTTCTAAAATAAAATCCCATAATAATTCTACACACCAATACTTGAACTATTACAGCAATAATTGTCAACAGATGCCTTGTTGGTTCAATGACATCAAATCCATAAGCAAGAATTTTTTCAGCCAACGCAACAATAAAAAAATTACACAGAGCAAAAATACTGAACGGATAAAGTTTGTCAATCATGGTATAGCAACGTCTAAAAAATATATTTGTCAGCAAAAAAGGAATAGACACTATTTTAAAATATGTCAGTCCAAAACTAGGCAAACTATAGCCCGTAGTAAGCATAGATAGAATAAACATTAAGATTCCTAAATAAAAAAGTGCTCCCAATACCATAGTGGGAATCAGCACTAAGCAAAACCACATTCCTGCAAAAAATGTTCTTACCGAATCAAACATTCAAAGAATCCATCGGATATTTTTGAAAGAAAAGGCACATTACAAAACGTCCAAGAAGCAAAAATCCCAAAGCAATCAAATTTGAATTAAAAATCGCATACGATATCTGAATCAACGCAACGATTGTTAAATAAGCTAAAGTAGTCGCATACAGGGGGCGAATTAGAGGATTCCTTATATAAATTTCTTGAAAGATTTCCTCTGTAATTACAAAAGGAGGAATGAAGAAAAATAAAGTGACAAGTGTAATCGCCAAATTCCCCGATACAACAGTCAAGGTTCCATCCAAAATGGATACACATATTATAACTTCAACAATCGTTACAAAAAGTAATATGATCCACGCAGCAAGTACATTCATGGACCAAGCGTAAGCACCGAACCTGTTTCCTTGATTCACACTACACCCCCTCCAAATCACAGGCCGTAATGGTTGTAAGCGCAGTCTTGGAAAAATCATTGGAATCACTCAGTCGAAGAGCTTGATTATTCAGGGATTTTTCAAAGATGTTTCTTACATATCGACCATTGCCAAATTGAGGGTTCATCTTTGCTGATTCAAAATTTTTCCGCAAGCATTCGCTAGCACCGTCATCCAAAATATATCCCTGGTCACCGTAGAACTTGCCCGCAATTTGCATAAGTTCATCCGTAGAATAATCTGGGAATTCAATAATGTTTGCAAATCGAGAATGCAAGCCAGCATTTTGATTCAGGAAA
Source organism: Fibrobacter sp. (assembly GCA_024399065.1). Taxonomy (NCBI): domain Bacteria; kingdom Pseudomonadati; phylum Fibrobacterota; class Fibrobacteria; order Fibrobacterales; family Fibrobacteraceae; genus Fibrobacter; species Fibrobacter sp. Next base: position 5,684 of record JAKSIB010000064.1, read on the forward strand.
TTTTCCATATCACTGCTGTAACCTGCAAGAATCACCACCAATCTATCGCGATTATCATCCATCATCTTAACAAGGGTATCTATCGCCTCGCGGCCAAAGTCATTAGGGCCACCTTGGGCAAGTGCATATGCCTCGTCAATAAATAGGACTCCGTTGAGTGCAGACTCAATGACCTCTCTTGTCTTTATGGCTGTCTGCCCAACATAGCCAGCCACTAGTCCCGAGCGATCCGTTTCCACCAACTTATTCGTGGTGATTACATTCATATTGTAAAGGACATTCGCAACGGTCCTGGCCATCATCGTTTTACCGGTGCCTGGATTGCCTGCAAAAATCATGTGCATCGTTTGCGTGTCAGAGGTTTTCAATCCAGCTTGTTTGCGAGCCTCCTTAAGCTTTAAGCGAGCTTGTAAGCTCCGGATGTACTGTTTGACGGAATCAAGTCCAATAACTTTAGACAATTCGCTTTCAAGATCAAAATCCTTAGGCCCAAAGCATCCAAAATCTTCAGGAATTAAAAGATCCAAATTCACAGGATTTTTCACGACACGCTTCGACTGTTGTAAAATCGCGGCCTCCACAACATTACGGACAAGTCTTCCGTTTCCGCCATCATTTTTGCCCTTGACCTGCGAAGCCTCAAATATCCTAAGAAGCGGTTTTTCGCAATCCGCATCCATTTTGTACCCCTTGGACTTAACAGTAACTTTTGCAATGTCAAGCATTTCTTTGGAGCTGTAATCTTCAAAATGAACAATATTAGGGAACCGGGATTTCAATCCGGAATTTGTCTTAAGAAAATCCTTCATTTCCAATTCATAGCCAGCCAAAATGACGACAAGATTCTCCCTATTATCTTCCATCCCCTTTACAATAGCGTCTATGGCTTCAAGCCCAAACGGATCTCCGGCATCTCGACAAAGCGAATAGGCTTCGTCAATAAACAGGACTCCACCGAGAGCGCTATTGATGACTTCATTTGTTTTCTGTGCGGTTTGCCCAAGATATTGTCCAACAAGATCAGCTCTTGTCACTTCGCGTAAATGCCCCGAGGAAAGCACTCCTATAGCCTTCAGGTATTTCGCGACAATCCTCGCAACAGTAGTCTTTCCCGTTCCCGGATTTCCAGCAAAAATCATGTGCATGGAGATATCCGCTTTCGGAAGACCATTGGCCGTTCTGATTTGCTGAATTTTGACATTCGTCTCCAAATCACGAATATAATCCTTCACCTTTTTCAGACCAATAATGTTGTCAAGTTCCTTCTTGACATCAGCCAATTCCGAAGCATTTATATCTTTGGAATAATCAGCAAAATTCAATTTTTTGCCAGAGGCTAGAGATACAAAGAATTCATTTTCTACACTGGTAAGATGAATCTTCGTATTCGTCGCAATTGCATTTTGCAAAAGCATTTCAGTGAGGCCTTTGTAAAGGAACTCTTCTACGAACTTCTTTAAGCCCTTGATACCTGCATCTTGTGAAAATATCTTCGCAAGTGCATTGACAACATCATCATCAAAAGACGCTTCAATATGAAGCATCTGAGAACATTTGTCAATCAAAGCCCTGCATTCCGTAAATGCAATATCCTGAAGTTGCTTTTGCGAGAACGGCTCCAGTTCAATAACATCACCGAACAATTTCGTAATCTTGTTTCCAAGAACAGAAAGTATTTTCGCCTTGGGAAGTGTACTAATAAAAACAAAAAATTTGCCATTGGCAGAAATTTCAGAAATCGGATTGGAGTGAAGAACTCCCGTCGCATCCATCAGCATTCCATTATTAGACACATAACGCTTATTCAGTTTACAAACGCCATTTTCCAACAACTGCTGAAGAATATCCAATTCACCAGCCCCTGCTTTTTCCGGTTGCTCAAATATAATGACATCAGCCTTAGACTTCAGGCAAGCATATATATCGCTCAAGAACAAAGTTCCAGAAGAATCGCTCGCATAACGGCCAAGATCAATAATCTCCGCAGACGATGATGTCAAAATTTTTTGTTGGCAGAGAATTTTACTGATGCACTGGATTGCATAAGCCTTTCCCCTACTAAGGTGTCCCAAAAGAAGAATGGAGTTTTTCGGCTTTTCTTCTTCGTACCCACTTACAAAAGGACGCTTAAATGCAGTAACCAAGGATTGAATATCCTTTTCAGACCCAATCCAAATTTTTGCAAGTTCCTTGGGAACAGGATTAAAATTAAAAGATTTTGCATTGTCCTTTACAGCATGTGCTGAAGCCTTGGAATCCTGTCTCGTAAAAATCGTAGCGAACCCTTTTTCCGGTTCATGCCCTTTCGGTTCTGATTTCACAGATTCCGATTTCGATTCGCTTTTCAATACCGTTTTTTCTACAGACGATGTAGATTGTACTTTTGGGGTTGCCCTCAAACCCTGAGGCAAGTTCTTTGCCGCAGTAAAAATCTGGTATTCAGGAAAAAGAAATTTCAGCAACTCTTTAAGATTCATCTCAGCACCTTCAATCTAAATCTATTAAAAACTGGTGACTTTTTATGTCAAAAACAAAAAATGTCCCCTATATTCGCAAAATATCGAACATACGTCTTGATAGGGACATGCTCTACACAGTTTGAATCGCTGAAAAATCGCAAGACCCAGGTCCATCTTTGGCGAGGAAGTTCCTCGCCTTTTTGTGGGAAAAAGTTTCGTAAATCATCAGACGATATGCCGAGCTGATGATTCCGTCAAGGATTAAACTTCCTTGGCAATCGCCTTCACCGCCCAATCTTTTGGGAAAGAGATGTGCTCCAATTGAATAGCTGACGAATACTTTTCAAACAACGCCTTAATTGACGGGAGAAATTCTTCATTCCACTTTTGAGGATTCGGATACAAGTTCCGCACAGCAAGGAACGCCGCCCAAAGAGAGCGTTCATCCTTTTCTTCAACTTCCTCAATGTTTGCAGGGATTGCGGAAAAAATCCTATAGTAAAGCCTTCCATAATGGGCACAGATATTTCGCAAGTCTGTTGCGCACCTTAGCCAACTTTTTAGATTTTTCGGGACGGTCTTATAACATTCACTCGCAAAGTGTTTTTGATCCGCAAGAACAAGGTCCGCATAAAAATAGGACAGCATGCCAAACGAAAATAATTCCACGGCCACCCAAATAGGGAACACGCCATCATAGCAATCCTGGTGATGCTTCACAAAAGGAACATTAGAACTATGTTCAACTTCTCTATTGAAAGTTTCTAGGAATTTTTGGTGTTTGTGCGAGCGAGAATAAATCGACGCATCCAAATAGCCAACAGGGCTATATTTATGCGCATGGAAATAAGCAAGTCTCGCCCTCATAGAAATTTCTATTTCTTCAAGAGCCGAAAAAAGCGATCTCCTCAACAGTCGATCAAATTCATATATCTGTACAATCCTTGAGAAACTTGTTCCGGCATTATAGGAACCATCGGCATTTCTAAATGGTAGGAAATATGCAGACAATCTGTAATAATTTATGGATTCAAGGCAGCGAACAGCAACATCAACATTCTCAATACAACAGCCACGTTGTTTGATTTTTTCTACTTGTTCCCTATAAGTTGTTGCCTTTTTTGTTTCCATAAAAAAAATGTCCCCCCTGGGACACATCAATGAGAGGTGCGGGGGGTCCTGTTGTTCCAAATATACAATCTATTTCAAAGAAAAGCAAGCGCCCATTCGCCCGTCTAGGCGTGAAACACCCTCTATTTTAAAGTAGGAAGTAAGCCGGGGCGTTGCGGGCGCGGCGTATGAGCGCCCGCAGTGGGGGTAGCGGAAGCCCCTGGGTGGGGGCATAGAAAAAGCCCGCCGAAGCGGGCTTGATTATAAGGGCGGGAAGGGCTGAAGCGAGGGGGATTCCTCCCCCACCTCAACCGAACCTTTACTTCACCACGATATTCACCAGCTTACCCGGCACGGCAATGACCTTAACCACAGTCTTGCCGTTGGTAAACTCTTGAACGCGTTCGTTAGCCATGGCGAGGGCTTCCAAGGCAGCCTTGTCCATGTCCTTGGCGACGTTGGCCTTGGCGCGGAGCTTGCCGTTCACCTGGAACACGACTTCGACGGTGTTTTCCACAGCCTTGCTTGCGTCGGCTTCAGGCCATGCAACATTTGTCAAGGAACCTTCGTGACCGAGGATGCTCCACATTTCTTCGGCGATGTGGGGAGCAAAGGGCTGCAGGAGCTTTACGAAGGTTTCGCAAGGTTCGCGGTAGCGCTTGTCCATCTTCATCATTTCGTTGTTGAAGATCATCAGCT
>JAKSIB010000065.1 GCA_024399065.1 Fibrobacter sp.
GCCTCGTGCCTCTTTTCCAAAATCTCGAACCTCGGGCCTCGTGCCTCGTGCCTCTATAAAATATTCCAGCAGGAACTTGGGCAACTGCGTGGACTTACCAGAACCTGTATCCGCCTTGACAATCACCACCTGGTGCGTCTTCAGCAATTCAAAGAAATCCTCCCGTTTTTGTACAACGGGAAGTTCCGGATACTCAATCTTTAACGCTGTCAAATCCATCATTTTAATTACGAGTTATGAATTACGAATTACAAGAATCGCTTGCACAAAAGTCACGTTACATGACGAAGCCGTGATTATTCCTCTCATAATTCACAATTCGTACTTTGTAATTCAAAGATTAAAATCGAGGATTTTAGTCTTTGATGTGTCCGCACTTGTCGCAGGTGAACTTGTAGCTGTTATCAGGATCCACCACCATGACACCGTCACAATCCGGACATTCGCAGGGCAGTTCGCCCGGCATCACTTCACGGTAGGTCTTCTTTTCTTCTTCGTTCATAAATACTCCGCGCAGAAAACCTCTGCGGTTAAGCAAAACTATTCTGCAATTTCTTTCAGATAACGAGCCAAGGCGTCCTGCCAAGTAGGCAGCGGCTTAAAGCCTGCTTCCAGCAATTTGCTCTTATCCAAGCGGCTGTTAAAGGGGCGCGCAGCCTTGGAGAGGCCGTATTCAGCGGTAGTTACCGGAACAACCTTAGTGGACATTCCTGCCTGCTTGTAGATTTCGCAGGTAAAGTCGTACCAACTGATGAATCCGCCTTCATTGGTGGCATGGTAGTAACCATACTTTTCAGTTTCGTTCATGTCGATGAGCAAACGAGCCAAATCCAATGTGTAGGTGGGTGTACCGATCTGGTCATTCACCACACGGACGGTATCATGAGTCTTACCCACATTCAACATGGTCTTGATAAAGTTCTTGCCATTCAAGCCAAAAACCCAGGCAATACGGACAATGAAATACTTGTCCAAAGTGTTTGCCACAGCCAACTCGCCTTCAAGCTTGGTCTGGCCATAAACATTCAGAGGCTTATAGTCCTTGCAATCAGGCTTCCAGGGTTCAGTACCTTGGCCATCAAAAACGTAATCAGTGCTGATGTAGGTCATCTTGCAGCCTAGATGATGGCAGGCATCGGCAATATTCTGGGTGCCGCCGCCATTGATTCCACGAACCTTAGCTACATTGGCAGGATCTTCAGCCAAGTCCACAGCGGTCCATGCAGCGCAATGAATCACTGCATCGGGCTTGATTTCGTTAAGGGTCTTGTCCACAGCCACAGAATCTGTAATATCCACAGAAACGTAGGGCATTTTTGTTACAGCAGAGCCGTCCTGCACGCCGCTATATTCAGGAGCGATATCGGAACCAACACCTTCGTGGCCGCGCTTTGCCAATTCATTCATCACGTCATGGCCCAACTGGCCACCAACACCTGTAACAAAGAATTTCATAAGAACCTCTTGTTTTGTACAAAGATAAAAAAATGGCCTCCCTAAGGAGGCCATCTTCATTTCATTAAGGAGCTCTTTTTTACTTAACGAGAGTAGAGAACACGTGACCGTTGCTCTGCTTCAGCATGTAAATGCCAGCCTTGTTGAACTGAGCCTTGAGAGCGTCGTTCAAGGAAGTGCCATTGGTGAGTTCCAAGGAACCGAGCACGCGGCCCTGCATATCGAAAACCTTGAAGGTCTTGACTGCGTTGACTACAGAGAAGTCAGCCTTGATAGCCATATCCGGATTATCGTTGTTGCCATTCTGACCTTCGGAGCCCGGTTCAGCAGTGGTGAAGACCAGCTTCACGTCACTAATCTTGACTGCACCTGTAGTTTGTCCCAAATTGAAGGCAAACTGAGCGGCATCATCAGAATCTTCTTCCATAGCAAAGATAAATGTGTATTCCTGTTCCGTAGTGGTGAGGTCAAATTCCTTAGTGGCGTATGCACCCCAGGGGTCTACGGATTGCTGGAAAGAAACTTCCATCTTGCGAGCTACATCAGCGCTAGCCTTAAAGGACAACTTGTACTTCATGCCCTTATCAAGAGCCACATTGTACTGAACAAGCTGCGGCTGGTAAGTTTCTGCACCAATAGTGGTAACATCAACCGTAGCCGTGCCACCAGCAACAGAAGTCTTTGCAGCAGAGCCACCCCAGTTTGTACCCTGACCCAGGAACCAAGAAGATGCACCGTTGCTTGTAGAAATCACGCTGCTGCTAGAGAAGTCACCATCCTTAAGAAGGCTCACTGTGGTTTCGCCGACCAATTCAAACTTGGCGACCACAGACTTTTCCTTGTCCATGGTTACAGTAATGGTTTCGTCAGAGCCGGTAGCACCACCTTCCCAACCCACAAACTTCCAGCCTTCGTTGGCTTTGGCGGTGAGCTGTACAGTTGATTTTGGAGCATAATAGTTAGCGCTGGGGCTCTTTGTCACAGTACCTGCAGCAGCCGGAGATGCAGTTACATTGAGGGCAAGTTCATCGGCACTGCCACCGATTTTCAGCAGGTTCTTCTTAACTTTAGCATAACCTTTTGCAGTGCCCGTATTTCCGGTGTAGGATTCAATTTTCATGGAAGCAACTTCATACAGTTTGCCCATCTTCATACCAGCTTTAGCCCATTCGCTGAAGTGCTTGGAAATAGAAATGGTACCCTTGGTACGATGCTGGCTCGTATTCGACGGGATGGACCAATACTGCTTAAAGGTGCTGGTACCCGAAAGAGAAGGCTGATTAATACGGTCGGTAGTATAGAAATCGTAGCTAATACCATCGATAACGGCAGAACCCCACTTTTTACCGCCCTGGGTAGGATTGTAGCTTCCGCGATCCTGGACAATGTAGTATTCAATTTCATTGCTGAAGCCACTGGGTTCGTCCCCTCTGTCGTAATAGCCCCAGCCATAGACACTGACATACTTCACGTTGTCGGTGGAGCTCCATTCCACATCAAATTCGGAGGTAATATTACCCACATTCTGTACGGTAACAGAGGAGTTAGATCCCCAACGCTTTCCGGTACGGGCCAACATGTTGATAGTACCCTGCCATTCAACTTCGAAAGCACCACCATTTTCGGCGCTTACGTTAAGCTTCATAGTTGCGGAACCGGCACCATTCTGGCTCCAAAGTTCGTAATCATAGCCACCGGCGCTACCCATTTTCTGGGATGTACCATTAGAGCAGGTAACGGTCTGTCCCCAGGAAACGGATGTCGAAATTGCGGCCACGGCAAAGGCTGTTGTTAAAACTTTTTTGATACTCATACTTTTCCTCTCTGGGAGTTATTTGTGTTCTATTCTAATTTATACCATTCTATATAAGTTGTTACACACTACTGGATCAATTCCGTTGTAACCTTTTACAACAGCTACAACACCCCGAAAAACCTTTTTTTTCGCAAAAAAAGCCCATTTCACACAAAAAAACGCCCCGCTTTCGCGGGACGTTCTTAACCACATCGATAGTTAGAAAGGAGATCTTTTTACTTGACCTTTGCAGTGAACATACGGCCGTTTTCCTGCTTCAGCATGTAAACGCCAGCCTTATTGAACTGAGCCTTGAGAGCGTCGTTCAGAGATGCGCCGTTAGCAAGTTCAATTGCACCGAGGAAGCGACCCTGCATATCGAACACCTTGAAGGACTTAGCTGCATTCACCAGCATGACATCCTGGAAGATAGACAAGGTTCCAGAGGAAGAGGATGCCGGAGCAACAACCTGTGCGGAGGAAGAAGATGCGGGTTTCACAACCTGTGCAGAGGAAGAAGAGGAAGCAGGCTTCACAACTTCTGCAGAGGAAGAAGATTCAACGACCTGTTGCTGCTGAGAACCCTTCTTGGTGAACTTCACATAGTCAACATTGGTGTTATCGTTGTTGATGGTGATGCGAACAGTCTGCTTGCCTGCAGAAAGGGTCATGGTACCCTTGGCGTCTTCGTAGGTATCCCAGTCTTCCCCACCATTAAAGCTAAGCTTTGCAGAAGCAGAGCCAACCTTGACAGAGATAGAACCTGCGCCAGAACCATTGGAAACGGAAGCGACAACATCATAATCACCAGCTTCTGCAACGTTCACGGTGTATTCCAGCCATTCTTCTGCAGCAGTATAGCCAATGGCACGACCAGAACCGCTCTTCACAATATCAACAGAAGAGTAGTCTTCACCACGGTAGCTGTGGTCGCCATCATCGCCAGAAGCGCCCTGGGTACCGGAGTAAGTTACGCCGTAGTTACCGTTATCGAAGTCTTCAGCTTCGATGGTACCCGGAATGGTCATGGACTTGAAAGCGGAACGTTCGATTTCCTTTGCAGGAGTAGAACCTTCGCCCTTATCGCTCATGTAGAAGTAGGTGTAGTCAACAGAACCAGAAGCATTACCACCGGCTTCGTTCATCAACATAACTTCGGTAACCTTACCGAACTTCAACTGAGTGCTTCCACCGCCCTTGGAGCCGCGGAGCTGTGCAGTCTGGCCATGGAACAGTTCGTCCCACTTGTTGAAGTGAGCAGAAATATCGATATGACCGCACTGACGAGCAGACTTACGAATGCTGAAAATCTGCAAGAAGGTGGAGGTACCAGTCTTGGAAGGTTCCTGCTGGCGAAGGAATGCGTGAATGGTGTAAGTAGCGCCATCAACGGTGATTTCACCAAACTTGGCACCAACATACTGTTCGTTGGGCTGGCTATACCAGTCGTCAACGATGTAGTATTCGACCTGGGGGTTAACGGTCCAGCCGTAAACACCGATATAGCCGTACTGAGCGGAACCAGTCTTGGTGTACTTATAATCAACAGTGTAGTGCTTGGTGGTATGATCCACACCCGGGCCGTTGTCGCCATAGCGGAAACCAACACGAGCCAGGTAGTCCTGGTTGTTGGACCAGTTAGCCTTAAAGGTACCGTTATCGTAATAGGTCATGGACTGATTACCACCACCAGACCACTGTTCAAAACCCCACGGAGTACCGCTGATAGAACCTGTCTGATTGTTGCCAATGGTGTGACCAGAGCCAACATGGCCCATCTGGTCGGTACATGCGTTTGCTGCAAAAGCAGAGGTTGCAGCCAAGCCAAATGCTAGAACAGCGCCGGCCTTTACGATAGAGGAAAATTTCATAACTACTCCTTGAAATTCCTGTTGTATTCCCTTTTCCTTGGCGCCTAAATTAGGTTCGTCACGTACAAACTGGAATACTTTCGCAAGACAAAGCGTTGTTGCATATTACAACGCATAAAAGTTTACAAAGCTATTGGACGCAGTACAAAACTGCGAAATTTTCAAAAAATCGCAAACTTAGTTTGTTAAAAAAAAGGCATTCCACTTTCGTGGAACGCCTTTATTCAGTCTAATTTATAAGTAAGACTTTTTTTACCTAGCCAGGTCGATTAGTTTTCTTCGTCGCCAGGAATGCCGATCTGCTGTTCCGGCTTGTCGTCCTTCACAACAGAGTCGTCATCCACTTCAACGCCTTCGACATGATCGAAGGTTTCCTTGGCTTCAGCGGAATCATGCTCGATGTCTTCAACGCTAGGCAGTGCGGTTGCATCCTGGACGGAGTCGCCTTCGTTCAGGCGGATGCACTTCACGCCGATAGCGCTACGGTTGGTCAAGCGGATAGTTTCAGCTTCGATACGGATGACCTGACCTTCCTTACTGGTGATGATCAAGTCGTAGTCGTCAGCAACGCTTTCCACGAATACTGCCGGGCCAGTCTTTTCCATACCATCGGCGCTCAGGTTACGGACACCCTTGCTGCCGCGCTTCGTCACGCGATAGGAGCTGGGCTGAGAACGCTTGCCGAAGCCCTTTTCGGTGATGGTCACGATCTTGTTGCCTTCCTTGAGCCAGATGAGGGAGATGACTTCGTCACCTTCGGCCAAGGTAATGCCCTTCACGCCGTGAGTGCCACGGCCCATGCTACGCATGCAGCTAATGGGGAATGTGACAGCCTGACCGTACTTGGTGGCGAGCATCAAGAGGTCCTTGGCGATGGGCTGAGCTGCGGTTTCGTCGGCATCTTCAGATTCGACAACCTGAGCTTCTGCTGCAGTTGCATCTGCGGATTCGTCATTTTCGTCACCAGCCTGAGAAGCGTTGAATTCTTCAGCGCTCATGCCAACCAGCTGAACCTTCACCAATTCATCGTCTTCGTCCAGGCTGATTGCATTGACGCCAGCCTTACGGGGGCGGCTGAACAAGGTGAGATCCATCTTGTTGACAATACCCTTCTTGGTAGCGAACACCAGGCAGAAGTAGCCACCGAACTTACGGACCGGCACAATGGCCTGAACCTTTTCGCCTTCGGTAAGACCGATGAAGTTGATAATCGGGCGACCCTTGCTGTTGCGATTGCCTTCGGGCAGGCGGTAAACCTTGGTCCAGTAAGCACGGCCCTTGTTGGTGAACACCAGCAGGTAGCTATGGGTGCTTGCAGTAAAGATCTGGTCAACATCGTCGTCGTCCTTGAGGCCGGTGCCCACAACGCCCTTACCACCACGGGACTGGGCCTTGAAGGTATCAATCGGGAGACGCTTGATGTAGCCTTCCTTACTCAAGGTAATGACCTGTTCTTCTTCAGCAATCAGGTCTTCGTAGTCGTAGTCGTCCACTGCGTCTTCGATGCTGGTGCGACGTTCGTCGCCAAACTTGGCAACCACAGCGTCCAAGCGTTCCAGCATGATGGCAATGCGGCGTTCGCGGCGTTCGAGAATATCCTTCAAGTCAGCCACGAGAGCCAGGAGTTCGTTGTATTCGTTTTCCAACTTCTCCAAGTTCAAGCCGGTGAGCTGGGCAAGACGCATATCCACGATAGCCTGGGACTGAATTTCGTCCAAGGCGAAACGGGCCTGCAAGTTCTGCTTGGCAGCTTCAGTGGTGGGGCTAGACTTGATGATCTGAACCACTTCATCGATGTTCTGGGTTGCAATGCGCAAGCCTTCGATAATGTGGAGACGGGCTTCAGCCTTGTTCAAGTCAAACTGGGTGGAGCGGGTGATCACGTCGAGACGGTGATCGATGTAAATCTGGATCAAGTCCTTCAGGGTCAGGACCTTGGGCAGGTTGTTCACCAATGCCAGGTTGTAAATGCTGAAGGTGGTCTGGAGCTGGGTGTTCTTGAACAGGTTGTTCTGAACCACTTCAGCAACGGCATCCTTACGGAGTTCGATAACAACGCGGATACCTTCCTTGTTGGATTCGTCGCGGATGTCGGTAATGCCGTCGACGCGCTTGTCCTTTACAAGTTCAGCAATCTTCTTACAGAGTTCAGCCTTGTTCACCATGTACGGAATTTCCGTCACGATGATGCGGGGCTTACCGCGGCTGTCTACATCAATTTCGGTACGGGCACGGAGGCGGACCTTGCCATGGCCAGTGAGGTATGCATCGCGGATACCTGCGCGACCGCAGATAATGCCACCCAGCGGGAAGTCCGGACCGCTCACATAGTTCAGCAATTCTTCGCCGGTAATATCCGGGTTCATTGCCTGAGCGTGGATGGCGTTAGAAATTTCGCGAAGGTTATGGGGAGCCATGGAGGTTGCCATACCCACAGCAATACCTGTGGTACCATTCACCAACATGTTGGGAATGGCGGAAGGCAGCACGGTCGGTTCTTCCAAGGATTCATCGAAGTTGGGGCCCATGTCCACGGTGTCTTTTTCAAGATCTTCCAGCATGAGCATGCCCAAGTTGTTCATCTTGGCTTCGGTATAACGCATTGCAGCGGCGCCGTCACCATCGATAGAACCGAAGTTACCCTGGCCGAAAACCAGCGGATAACGGAGGGAGAAGTCCTGGGCCATACGGACCAAGGTTTCGTACACAGCGGAGTCGCCATGGGGGTGGTACTTACCGATCACGTCACCCACGATACGGGCGGACTTCACGGTCGGCTTGTTGGGAACCACACCAAGCTTATGCATACTGTACATGACGCGGCGATGCACGGGCTTGAAACCGTCACGGGCATCGGGAAGTGCACGTGCCACGATCACGCTCATGGAGTAGCGGAGGTAGCAGTCCTGCATATCCTTTTCGATCAAAGACTTGATCTGGGATCCTGGAACCAATTCTTCTGACATTACTTATCCTTTTTGAGGTATCAGGCACCAGGTTCCAGGTTACAGGACCTGGCCCCCATGCCTTTCACTTTTTCATCTATTAACTTCAAACTTTTCAGGTCGGTCTGGTCTATGCGGTGCGGGGTGATGGTTGCGTACCCCTGATGCAACAGATAGTCGTCACTATCCACAGGGGCCTTGTCCCAAAGCTTATCACCATCCAGCAGCCACAGTTGGCCTTCGGCCGACGGCTTTACGTCGTAGTGGTCCGTAAACATTCCCAAGGCCATGGTTGCAGCCTTGTAGCCCTTGAATTCTTCCACCGTAGTCTTGGGGAAGTTCACGTTCCAGAATGTACCCGGGAGAATATCCTGATACAGTTTCTGAGTCACCACCTTCACAGCGAAATCGATTGCCGTATTGAGCATTTGGCCGCCACATCCCCTCAAGGACAGAGCTACGCCAGGAACGCCCCACAAGGCCGCTTCACGGGCTCCGGCCACCGTTCCCGAATACAGGGAGGACACGCCGGCATTTTCTCCGACATTGACGCCCGAAAAACAGACATCGAACTCCCCTGCCGCAGAACTTACACCGGCACAGCCCTCAGGTTCGCTTTCAAGGCCGAACTTGGCAAAATGACCCAGCCCGAACTTGGCGCAATCTGCAGGAGTGCCGGACACGGAATAGAATTCATAAGGCCAGGCTTTTGTACCGTCGGTAGCCATGGGAGTGGTTTCATCCACGGGCACCTGTTTAACGCGCAAACCTCTGCGCACGGTAAAGGCCTGACTGACCCCGCTCTGCTCCGTTTCGGGGGCAAAAACGAACACATCAGCCACCTTGGACAAGGCAGCCGCAAGAGCGCGCAGATTGCCACTCTTAAACCCATCGTCGTTTACGATGAGAACTCGTGTTCTAGGGGTATTTTGCATGCTCCGTAAAAATAGAAATTTCTTACAAAGCGGGCTGTAAAAACCTGACATTTTAAAGCAAAAAACGCCCCTTTTGAGGGCGTTTTTAGGGGTATTTTTGGAAAAACTAGAATGCAAACTACGGTCTAAAATTTTTGACTTGAACGCCCTTGAATTCAAAACTTTCTTTGCCTGCGTAAATGACCGTTTTTTCTCCACACATTTCGGGATATTCCTTTTCAAAAACTCCAAAATTTTTGACGAATTCCGAATTGAAGGTTTCCGAGGACTTTATTTCAAAAGGAGTCAGGATTCTTCCAGTTTCTTCAACAAGGTCAATTTCCTTGCCGTCACTGGTTCTATAATACCAGAAATTTTTCTG
>JAKSIB010000066.1 GCA_024399065.1 Fibrobacter sp.
AGAGAACGTCCAGGGAAGCCTGGTCTGCGAACACGGCCTGAGTCATGCGGTCGTGAATCTTGGCTTCGATAACCTTGCGGGCGTCGGCGGAAGCGGCACCGTCAAACTTTACGTAGTAGGCGATGGCGCGTTCGATACGCTTGATGGCGGGCAGGCCGCAGATGTGAGCGATATCGGTAGCCTTGGAGCTCCAGGGGCTGATGGTACCCGGACGGGGGCAAACCACGAACATTTCACCTTCGAGAGCCTTGGCTTCGCGCATGGGGCCGTAGTGAAGCACCTTTTCAAGGGTGACCTTTTCATCTGCAGTGAGATCTGCGGACAGGTCCACCACATGGAGGAATTCAGCGTAGACGCTTGTGACGTTCAGGTTTTCTTTCTTGAAGTCAGCCAGAAGCTTCTGGAGACGGAAATCCGACAGAGCCGGAGTACCACGAAGAATGAGCATTTTTACCTCTTGCCGGGGGTTAGCCGGCACCTTGTGTTTTTAAAATTTTTACGAGGTGAAATTTAGCTATTCTCCCCCACTCTTTAAAGTTCCAAAATGCTTAAATTCGCTTAAAAACGGCAAGATTTTACCAGTCCGCCAACCCTTCAAAACAACAAAAAACGGCCCGAAATTCGGACCGCTTTCGTAACTCGTTGAGTATCAAAGAGATAGAAGTTCTGCGCTTTTTGCAGATTAGCGCTTCTTACCCTTCTTGCCCTTCTTACCCTTGGCAGCCTTCTTGGGAGCAGGTGCCGGAGCTTCTTCAACTTCTTCTTCCTCTTCTTCTTCGTCGGCTTCAACACCCGGAGTACCGAGGAGTGCGCTTACGTTCACAGAGGTAAGGCCAGCGAGAGACTTAACGCCAGTCTTCTTATCTTCTTCAACCTTTGCAAAGTTGGAGATGATGTAGTAGTTGGAGGTAGCTTCAAACTTACGGGTCTTGTTAGCAATGCTCATGGTACCCTTGGTAGACGGGAAGAGCTTTGCTTCGAGACGAGCCTGGTCCTGGGAGGACTTTACAGTCTGGAGAACTTCCATAGCCAAGTTCCAAACGGACTTGTTGGTTTCGATGGAGTTGTTCACGTATTCCACCACCTGGGAGCCGCTCTTATAGGACTTTTCGGTGGTCTTGGTGTAATGTTCGGTTGCCTGGGAAACGTAGCCACCCTTCTGCATAAGGAGGGTAACCAACAAAAGAACAACCACAGCTGCCAAAGCAATAGAAATAGTTTTTACGTTCATGGTCAATACCTCTTATTCGAAGCGGAATGCTGCGGGAGCTTCCAGTTTAAAGTTGTCAGCCATGTTGTAAGCAGCCAGAGCCTTGTAGTCAACGTCCTTCAGCTTGCCCTTGGCAAAGGTAAAGGTCACGACGCAGTTCTTACCGCAAGCAACTTCCTTCACGCCGCCTTCGTTCTTGAGAACGAGCTTTTCAGCAAGGCCAGCCTTTTCATGAATGCTGTTCTGTGCCTGAGGAGGAATACCTGCAGCGGTGTACATGTAGGAAACCTGGTTGAAACGAGCGTCCTTGTCGGCTTCGATAGCCTGAGCAGCGGCATCGAAAGACTTTTCAGTCTTGTCGCCGGTCAAAGTAGCGTTCACAAGCTTCCAAGCCATGCCGTACTGATCCACGGACTTCCACTGTTCCTGGAGAACGGTGTTGTTCTGGTTGAGGTAAGCGTCCAGCTGTTCGCTAACAGACTTCTTGGCCTGTTCTTCGTAGCCGCCCTTGAGGATCATCATCAGCACAAAGAGGCCAACAATAAGCACGATGTCTGCGATGAGCAGAATTTTGAACTTTTTATTATTCATAGTATCCCTTTGTAGGTTTTTGCTCCCTTGAATTTAATTCCTTATTTGTAAAATGCAAGCAAAAAAATATAAAACAACCCCGAAATTACGACAAAAACGGGGTATTTTGTTATATTCCTGCCCATGAGCGATAAACTTCCATCCCAAATTATTTTTGAAAACCTCAAGGAACTGATGCGAGCCAAGAATACGGCCCACGAGTCCATGTTCAAGTTCCACTGGAAAAAAATGTGGCCCTTCAACCTCATTTGGCCCCAGGTGGACTATGTCCGCATTGTACGCCTGATGGAAGAAATCCGCAAGAACATCATCAACCAGAAGAATCTTGTGGCCCAGGCCAAACCCAAGGCAAAGCTTTTCGAAAAGACCTTCCTGGACGCAGCCCCCGCCTACCTGGACGCAATGAGCGCCTCCTGCAAGAGCTTGGCCGACGCCGCCCAATGGAAGCAGGACATGCTGGAAAAGAAAATTCACAAGGAAGTCAAGTTCAAGCGGGACGTTTCTGAATGGGCACGCATCCTTAAGGAATACGAAGACGCCCAGGGCAACCTGACCCGCGCAGGAGCCATCGTCAGCATCGGCTGGAACGAATTTGTGGCCGCAGGCGCCTTTGTGGAACCCGCACCGGCAGAAACTGCCGAAGCTAGCTCCGACGCTGCAAAATAGCCTTCAGCAAGTTAAAGCGCCAGCGGATACGTTGGCAAGAACTTGCAACCTTTTTATTGTCACCAGCGAACAAGTTGGTGGCATTATTTTTATGCACACGATAGCTGATCAGTTTTTCAGGAACGGCCACTACCCCATTCTTTCGTTCGGCGAGAACCCCAAGCCACTGGTCATGCATAGGGAGATTTTTCGGGAAGGGCAACGCCTTTTCCAGCAGTTCACGACGGAAGGCCAAACAGCAACCGGTAAAAGTATTTCTAAGCCAGTTGGCAAAGACTCCTGGCTTGTAAGGGCGGGCTGTCCACATGGATTCGCCAATGAGTTTGCCATCGCCATTAATCACCTTGGAATCATGAACCGCAAGCAATGGGGCATTGGCTGCAAACGTTGCACCGTCAAAGCCCAAGGCTTCTAGCATCTTGTCAACTTTTTTAGGGAGCCAGACATCATCTTGATCCGCAAGGAAAATGACATCGCCGGAGGCAGCCTGCAGAGCACGTTCAAAATTATACACCGGCCCCAAATGATTTCCCTGAGGCAACACATTTACACGTAAATCACCTAAGTCGCGGATTACATCCAATGTATCGTCGGAAGAACCGTCGTCGGCGATAATGACTTCGGCACACTTTTCTCCAGCAACAGCCATAGGCAACTGAGAAAGAATGCTTTCCAGCTGTTCACGGACAAAACGTCCTCCATTATAAGTTGCCATACAAACGGAGATTTTCATACGAGCATTATGATTTACGTTTCATAAACGAAAGTAAGGTATTCAAACGTTTCGGCAAAAGCAATTTCAAACTTCTAGCCCAGAAGTATGTCGAGCAGGAAGCCAGTTCCGGCAAACGCTTCAAGGCTTCACCCTTATCGCAATTGGTAAGGGCGGAGAAGTAACGAGTTTTCATCAAGTTCCTTGCTTTTTTGTAAAGCAGATGGTCCTTATAGCAAGCCAATGTGTCCAAAATGTTCTTGTAAAGGAAGTTGACATTTTCCACGGTATTTGCTGCAGACAAATTGTTTCCGTGAATGCGGTAATGGCAGCAATCCGTTGCAATGACAGGCAGCGGAGAGCACTTATGCAAAAGGCGGAGCATCATGGGGAAATCTTCCTGACCGATGCTGTCGTCAAAACCGCCCATCTCCCTGAAGGACGTCAGATTCAGCATTTCGGAGCAGCCGTGAACTTCGCGAACACCAAGGAAAATTTGTTCAAATGTCACCTGGGGAATAGATTGCAGATAACGGGGATCAAAATTTTCCGACACATTTCCATCTGCGTCCATCTGCTTGATCTGTCCAAAGCAAGCGATATATTGCGGATGCTTTTCCAGATACGCGCTCTGTTCCGCAAGGCGGCCCGGCGGCATAATATCGTCTGATGCGAAGGTACAGAAATACTTACCCTGTGCCATATCAAGAAGCTCGTTATAAGTCGCAACGACGCCCTTGTTTTCACGATGCCTGTAAGTGAAGTTCAACTCCTTGGACAAGGCTTCCAAAATTTGAGGCGAGGAATCCTTACTGCCGTCATCGACAACAATCAGTTCAAACTTTACGCCTTCCTGGGCCATAATGGAACGTACTGCAGCTTCCACATATTTTTCGTGATTGTAGCTAGCCAACAGAACAGAGACCACAGGATCAACAACCTGATTAGTTATTGAATATTCCACTTGAGCCTCCTCACAGCAACAAAAAGAACCACAAAGTAAAGGAAGTTTTCTATCGCGTAAGCTGCCATGGGACCATTGAATTCCATAACTTTCATCAAGACCACAGAACACGTTGCAAGGAAGATTTCGGAACAAATTTCAATAGTCACAAAAATCTTTGTTTCGCTACGAGCAATAAGCACCAAGGCCAAAGCATAGCCCCCAGCCCTAAAGAAATCACCCACCAGCTGAAGAGGCAAGTAATCTGCAGCGCCCATGTAGGACTTGGAGAACAGAACTTGGACCAAGATATCTCGACCGAAATACAGAGCCAAAACCGTCACCAAGGATATTCCCATCACTCGGAGAAGCAACGGATTGAACAACTTCAAGAAATCCTGCTTGGTGAGTTTTGCAGAAACCTTCGGCAAAATGATGACGGTCAAAATGGCAGACATCATCATAAAGATGAAGTCAGACACCTTCCAGACACTTTGCCAAATTCCTGCGGCATCAGCTCCAAAATTTTCACTGACAGAAGTACGGATAACAGTGAGAGCAATCGGAGTAAGCACCATGGGAACCAGGCCCATCAACGCATAAGGATACCACGAGCCACGATAATCAGCAACCGTTTTCCAAATTTGCTTAATGCTAAAGCCGGCACGAGCGGCAATCTGCGCAGCAAAGACTCCAGCAACAACCGACTGCGTGGCGATGATAGACAACACCGACAAACGGCCTGTATAAAGGAAGAAGGCAACCCACAGCACTTGCCAAACGGAGGACACCATGTTTATCAAGGCCCAGTTGCGATTCTTCCCCATTCCGTTCATCACGGCAGCACTGATGGTCACGATGTTAGAAGCAAGAATTCCCGGCATAGCAAAGAGAACCGCCGCCTGCACTAGGCGCGGGTTGATTCCCGGGAACAAAGTTTCCAGTGGTGCCATGACGCAAAACAGGATTGCAGCAATGCAAGTGAAAATCGTGGCGAAGGTTGTAAGGCGAGTGCCACCATGCCAAATACCAAGCAATTGTTCTTGGTTATCCTTATTCTGCGCAGTCAGGGAAGTCCATCCATTCTGCAAAGCCAAACTGGAAGTGGCTTGACCAATGGACATCAAGTTTAAGAACTGGCCTACACAAGCAAAAGCCGCAGGAGGCAGGAAAATTGCCAAAAGTTTATTGATGGCAAAAGCACGCAAGGCATTAAATGCCGTTACCGCTCCGGAACCAAGAAAACTCTTTGCAAACATTATGCACCAGCCTTTTGAGACAGGACATCGCCAGACTGCTCATGAACACCGCCAGACTGCGGCAGGACAAAACTGTTCACGCCTTCAATGACCGCGGCGATTTCGTCTTCCGTCATCAACTGGTGAAGCGGGAGACTCAGTTCCTGACGCGCTAGCTTTTCTGCCTTCGGGTAGCTTACAGAACCATACTGGTCCACAAAGGCCTTTTGCTGATGGGGCGGCGTGGGATAATGAATCAAGGTCTCAATCCCGAGGGAAGCTAGGTGCTTCTGAAGTTCATCGCGACAGCTGGAGCCATCGGGACGTTCACTATGTATAGGGAAAATATGCCACACGTTGTTCGTCTGGGAATCTGCAGCGGAACCGAACTCCTGCGCGCCAGCCACAGAAACCGCAGGTTTCGGCAGGCGAACCAAGGGATTCTTGATTTCTGCAAGATAGCGCTTGGCAATTTCATTACGGCGAGCGTTGTCGGCATCAAGATGCGGGAGCTTCACCGAGAGAACGGCAGCCTGCATTTCGTCTAGACGGGAATTCTCGCCAACATATTCGTGAACATACTTCTGTTCAGAACCGTAATTGGCAAGCATTCTGACAACGCGAGCCAGAGCCTCGTCGGAGGTAACTACAGCGCCTGCATCCCCAAGAGCACCCAGGTTCTTGCCAGGATAGAAGCTGAAACCTGCAGCGTCGCCCAAATTTCCTGCGCGGCGAACTTCGGTAGCGTCACCCACCGGCATGTTCATAGCAGCACCATGAGCCTGGGCGGCATCTTCCAACAACAGAAGATTTCGATCTTCCGCATACCCGCGAAGACGATCCATGGGGCAAAGGCGTCCATACAAGTGAACCGCCAAAATAGCCTTTACACGAACTCGGCTAAACTGAGCATGAATTACGGCTCGTTCTACGGAACCCAAGGTCAAAACACAAGTTTCCTCATCAGGTTCTGCAGGAAACGGCACAAGACCCGCAGCCTTTACAGCAAGCCAAGTGGCAATAAACGTATTGCCGGGCACAATGACACCGTCACCCGGTTGCAACCGGCCCAGTTCCATATAGCCCTTCAAAATCAGAGATAGAGCTTCAAGGCCATTCCCTACCCCAACGCAGTACTTGGCCCCGCAATATTCGGCAAAAGATTCTTCGAACTTGCGGCATTCCTCTCCACGGATAAACCAGCCGGAATCCACCACACGGGAAGTCGCCTGCTGCAACTCCTGTCCATAGGATTCTACAACTCGTTTCAAAGGGTAATAGGGAACTTTAATCATATAATTCAAAGTAGCAAATAATTTTTTCTAAAAATTACTACTTTAAGGACATGTACGAAATTTTGCCCTACACCAAGGAATTGGATAGTCGCCTAGACCGCTTTGTGAACCAGGAATCCGTCAACGGTACATTCCTGCAGAGCAGACGTTTCTTGAACTATCATCCCGAGGGTCGTTTCAAGGACGCTAGTTTCATATTACATAAAAGCGGAATTATTGTCGCCTATTTTCCAGGAATCGTCACAGAAGACAATCGCTGGATTTCCCACCAGGGAACAACTTTTGGCGGACCAATCATTTCCAAGGATTATTATTCCGGAAGCAGGCTTCTTGAAATCATTGACACTGCAGACAAGTATCTTGCTGAAAATTTCAAAAGTGCAAAAATGAAGCCCACCGGCAGAATTTTCTGTACCGAACCCAACGATCTTTTGGAATACGCACTGGAACATTTCGGCTACCAAAGATCCACCGAATTAAGTAGTTACACACAACTTAACGACAGCAAAGATCCTCTGGACTTGTGCGCAGGCGAATGCCGACGCAACTACAGAAAATCCAACGGCGAGACCTTTTCATATCGTCCCTTGGAAACAGAAGCCGAATTCGAAAAGTTCTACGAACTGCTTATAATTTCAAAGAAGAAATACAACACCAAGCCTGTTCACTCCTTGCAGGAATTATACTTGCTCAAGGATCTTTTCCCGGAGGAAATCCTCTTCCGCGGAATCTTTGACAAAGGAGTTTACCTCTCCGGCATGATGTTGTTTGTATTCAAGCAGGCAAAGGCAATCCACTTCCAGTACGTGGCTCCCGACGAAAGTCTTCGTGAAAAGAACGGCACCACAGCCCTTTATATTGCAGCCATGCGCGAAGCCAAGAAAATGGGAATGGAAAAGTTCTCCTGGGGAATATCCACTGAAGACGGAGGCAAGTTCTTGAATGAGTCCCTGTTCCACTTCAAGGAAACCTTCGGCGGGAAAGGTGCAGTAAACACCACCTTCATCAAAGAATTCTAAAAAAAGCCCGGAGTAAAATCCGGGTTATTTTATTTCTTGTTGACTTCCTTCAAGAAGTCTTCGTATTCGTAGATGTAATCTTCGGCTTCGTAATGTTCTGAAGCAAGAACCATACACACGGCACCGGAGGAGAAGTTCTCGATTTCACGCCAGGTCATGGTGGGAATGAACAAGCCCTTGTAGGAACGGTTCAATTGGAACTTCTGACGTGTCTTACCATCGTCAAGAATCACGTCGAAACTACCGCTGGCTGCAAAAATCAGCTGACGGAGCTTTCGATGGGCATGGCCGCCGCGAGTAGATCCACCCGGCACATCGTAGAGGTAGTAAACACGCTTGATATCGAAGGGGACCAGCTGGCCACCTTCAACAACGCTCAAGTTACCACGTTCATCATGGACGATGGGGATGTCAATCAGTTGCGGTTCGTTCCAATTCATGCCCATAAATTACAAAAAATCCGTAAAAAGCGGACCAAAGGTGCCGGTTCAACAGATAAAACGTTGAAAAAACTGTGGAAATTTCTATATATGGGTCACAACTTAGCGTATGTCGTGTTAAGCTCTACCAACATACGTGTTAACCAAAGAGCTTCCTTTAACGAGGTTAATATGTCCTCTTTCCGTGGACCTAAGGGCAAGGTTGCCCGTTCCTTGGACCTTGCTGTTTCTAACAAGACTCAGAAGGCTCTCGACCGTCGTCATTTTGCACCTGGTCAGCATGGCCAGAACCGCAAGAAGTCCGCTTCTGTGTACAAGCAGCAGCTCGTCGAAAAGCAGCGTCT
>JAKSIB010000067.1 GCA_024399065.1 Fibrobacter sp.
TACTGGATCATGGGCCGCAGCGTCAACAGCCGCAACCGCGTGTTCGAAATGGAAGCAAAGACTGGCTTCATGAAGACCAAGGCTTTCGATGAATCCAAGCTCACCGACCCGCACCTCATCATCTACTATCCGGCTCGCCATACTGCCGACGTGCAGATCATCACCAACGGTGACCAGACCGATACCATCTACAACGCTATCAAGCTGGGCGGCACTTTCGAAAGCGCTCTCGCAACTCGTCAGTACGAAGACGACGCTCCCAACTTCACTCCGCGTATTTCCGGTATCCACTACAAGAACGCTCAGCCGGCTTTGTACAAATTAAGCATCCTCAAGTCCCGCAACAACTGCGAAGACGCTGGCTGCGAACGTGCAACTTTCGAATTCGAAAAGGCTCTCCCGGGTCTTGGCCACTTCATCAGCACTTACGTTACTGATGGCAAGCCCATTCCTTCCTTCGAAGGCTCTCCGAAGCTCATGCCGATCTTCGACACCGCAGAAGAAAACCTCAAGAAGTACTGGAATGCTCTTGACAAGGACAACAAGGTTTCTTTGATGGTTAAGGTCATTGACCGCAAGACCTTCAAGGCTAAGACTTTGATCGTCAACAAAAATAAGTAAACTTGTTTTTGTTTAGATCAAAGTCAATTATGAATTACGATGTATGAATTATGAGACTTAAAATGAAGGCCCCTTTTTGGGGCCTTTGTTTTTGCGGAATTGTTTCGCTATTTTTCAACAACATTTCCTAAAATGTGGTGGATTTTTTTGTAGTGGCCGAAGCCGGAGGGATTCTCGATGTAGTAGAAAATGTGCTCCACCAAGGCTTCTGTGTTGAAGTCGTAGGAGGGGAGGCGAAGCAAATAGCTTTCCATGGAGTTGTCGAATGCAATCAGCTTCGGAGTACTGCTTTCGTTTTCCGTCATTTCCACAAACAGTTCCGCCACTTCGTCGTTGACACAGACGTTGATGCAGTTGTTTCCGTCGGCAATGGCCTTTTGGGAAAGAGTTTCCAGCTTCTTTCGTACAAGTGAACGGGCGTAGGCTTCTACTGCGTATTTTTCCACAGTCTTGCGGGCGATTTCCTTGTAGTCCCAAGGGCTGGCGTATTCGCTATCCACGTAGGCATGAACCTTCAGGCCGGAGTCCACAAGCCCTGTCATTCGATCCTGGGACCAGGAACTATTATGGTAGGGAGAGAAATAGTTGACTTCGGTAATACCACGCTTCTTGAGGAACTTTCCCATTTCAACGCCGGGCTTCTTTCCAAAAGTGGAATTGAAGAACATCCAGTTTTCCTTTTTCAGGAATACCTTGGGCACGCTTGCTTCGGGATGTTCCCACCATACGGCAACGGGATAGCTGACGTTGGCGAAGAAGTAAAGCAGGGGTTGGTAGTTCTGCACCAGCAATGTGGAGAGGACTGCGCCAATGGCGTTGGGGTAGTCGGAAAGCTTACATGGGTTTCCGTTTCTGTCAATGAGCTGACCGGTAGCGTCATTGATGCCCAGAAGAATTAATTTGTACTGGTTTGCACCGGCGGTCTTGTAGACTAGTCGCAAAAAGTCCATTTCGCGTTCGCTTTCTGCGGTAAAGCCACCCCAGCTGTTGCATCGGGTAACGAAAATCAGTTCGCTGATGGGACGGGCTCTTTCCGAGACTTCCCTACGACTAAAATAATAGTGTCTACCGTTTTTGCTCAGGAACCCTTCTTCAACTTTTCCTGAAAGAAATTTTCGGAGGGTGTTCTGGGAGACGTTGTATCGTGCAGCCAGTTCCTTGCCCTGGGGGAGGGCCTGGTTGGGCTTAAGGTAGCCACGTTCAAAATCATTTTCGAAATTGGCGGCAAGCTTCTCGATAATGGAAAGCTTGACCTCGGGAGTATTATTCAGGGGAGGTTCGCTACCCCAGAAGCAACCTTTACCTTGAATTCGATAAATCTTGGATTGCTTGGCCAAGTCCTTCAAGGCGGCCTGGACCGTTCCAGAAGACACGTTGTAAGTCGAAATAATGGTTCGAACGGAGGGAAGTCGGTCCCCTTCTTTATGAGCAGTGTCTAAAAGAGCCTTGATAATCCTTTTCTTCACAGATTACAAGATAAAATTATTTTTTTTGTGTTTCAACTAATTGTTTTCTATATAGTTTATGATTATGGTTAGGTGGTTTATTCTCAAATTGATTTTTTGCAGCTGTTTGTTCTGTTGCCTTGTGGCGGCCAGTTGCGATCCTATGATGGGTGGGGTTCCCGTCACTAACATTGACGTTTCCGCAGACGTTCCCAAAGGCGTTGATTCTGTTCGTGTTTGCCTGTCTTATGTGGATTCCAAGGGAGATTCAAGCTCCTTGTGCGGCCGTAAGGACCTTCACGTTTATGTGGGTGAAGAAACCCCTGACTGGATAGACTCTTCAGTGAATCATTCAGAACTATTAGGCGTTGAGGAGTTTTATCTCCAGGTTCAGTTTTACTGTTCTGCAGGCATGACTGTCTCAGAGCCTTATAATATTTCCGCACAGAAGTTGCTAAGCGATCGTTATCATTTTTGGAATTATGAAGAGCGTTACTTGGGGCCTAGTGATGCCTATGTAAGCTACAAACTGGTGGAATTCGTTCCTCCTGCAGATACGTCTTGCGGCAAGATGGTGAACTACGCCTTGATGATATGGGAGACGCGCTCATGACACGAATCCTATTGCTATTGCTCTTTGCTGTCACTGCAGCGTTGGCTGTTCCAAGGCCCATTGTAAGGCCTTTGTTCAACGTAGATGTTGGCGGAACGCATAATGTCTATAGCGCCGAAAGAGAAACGGAGAACGGCTACTATCATGACCTTGAAAAGGACGAGATGATACACGACGAGGATCTTCTTTGTGAACTCATGTCATTCTCTGGCCTTGGTTTCAATGTGAGTGGTAAAGCTGGAGCCATTCTTTTTAGGCAGATTGCTCCTTTCGTAGAGTTGGGATATTACAGAGTAAAAGGGGAATACCGCCTGAAGGATTACTCCAGGGATAAGGAAGAAAATGAACATAAGGGTAGTTGGACTCGAGTTTCCTTTGGTTTAGGGGTTCAGTATACGCCTTATGTTGATCCGAAAAATTTCCTGGATGGAACTTTTGTCGGGGCCTCGTTTGGTTGGCTTGGCGTTATAGACGAGTTCCGCGATGATAAGGTTTTGAGTGACTATCATTATGGTATCGAACGCATGTTCTTCAAGTTAGAAGTAGGCAAACTCTGGGAAGTGTACGAACGTCTTTTTGTAGGAGTCTCGATAAAGGACGCCATAGAATTCGGAATGTATGAAGGTTCTGAATTGGGCAATTCCCTGGGACTTTACTTGACCATCCAAAAACGCTAGATTCTGCAGTTTGCACCTAATCAATAAAGTTCATTAAATAACACTTGCTTATTTGAGCAGTAGTTGTTATATTTGTAGTGCTCAAAAGAGCAAACTTTTGATTAGGTGGAATCTAGGTATGGATGTGCGTGATAAGTTGAATATTCTTGCGGCTGCCGCAAAATATGATGTATCCTGTTCCTCCAGCGGATCCAATCGCCCTGCCATGAAGGGTGGGCTTGGTAACGGCTGTAGTGCTGGAATTTGCCACACATGGTCTTCCGATGGCCGCTGTATTTCTCTGCTGAAGGTGCTTTTGAGCAACGCCTGTAAGTACGATTGCGCCTATTGCGTCAATCGTCGCAGTAACGATGTTCCTCGAGCCACCTTTACGCCGAAAGAACTGGTTGACCTTACTCTGGAATTTTACCGCCGTAACTATATCGAGGGCTTGTTCCTTAGTTCTGCAGTCATTGGCACTCCTGATTATACCATGGAATTGCTAATCAAGGTGGCTAAGGAGCTGCGTACCGTCCATCGGTTTGGCGGTTATATCCACCTGAAGTCCATTCCAGGGGCGTCGACACACTTGCTACACGAGGCAGGCCTTTATGCTGACCGCAGTAGCGTGAACATCGAGATTCCGTCGGATAAGGCTTTGCAGTATCTGGCTCCGGAGAAGAATCATGCGTCCATATTGCGCCCCATGAACTATCTGGCTGAACGCAAGATAGAGTACAAGGCCGACAAGTCCAGATACTCCCCGAGGTTCCTGCCTGCGGGGCAGAGCACCCAGATGATTGTGGGCGCCTCCGGTGAAACCGATTTCCAGATTCTGACGCTGTCCAACGGATTCTACCAGCAACAGCAAATGAAACGCGTTTACTTCTCCGGGTACGTTCCCATCAATGCGGACAAGCGCTTGCCCGTCATTACGACGAAGCCCCCGCTGGTTCGCGAACACAGGCTGTATCAGGCCGATTGGCTTATGCGTTTCTACAAGTTCCAGTACAACGAGATTCTTGATGAACAGCATCCGAATTTGGACTTGGAGCTGGACCCGAAAATCGCCTGGGCCTTGAGGCATCCGGAGATGTTTCCCATCGACATCCAGACGGCAGACTACGAAATGCTATTGCGAGTGCCGGGAATCGGGGTGAAGTCGGCGCAGCTCATTGCTGCTAGTCGCCGTTACAGCAAGATTCGTCTGGAAACTCTGAAAAAAATGGGGGTGGTTATGAAGCGCGCCAAGTACTTCATTTACCATCCCGATACTCCCGCGTACCTCCGCAGGCTCTATCCCGAGATGATTCGTCAGCAACTGATTGTACGCCCGAAACCGCAGCAGCTTGACTTGTTCGACTCTACGAACACGCTGGCGCTGCCTGCACCTGCTGCAAGCGCGGCGCCCGCAACAAACCTTTTCATTTCTAAAAGCGCATAACTATGTCTCTTTGCATTTCCTACGATTCCACCTTTGACGGTTTCCTCAGTGTAGTGTTTGAAATTTACCGCCAGCGTCTTGAAGTGGGCGATATCCGCCCTGACCGCGAAGATGCGGCCTCCGCCGTAGATGTCTTTCAGCAGCCTTTCCGTATTGAAACCTCTGACGAATCGGCACGCAGGCTGAGGCGCGCCATCGTTAACGTAGCAGGGGAGGATGTCCTCCTGACCCTTGAGGCGGCTTTCCGCTCGGAGGAGGCGGGTATCGAGATGAAGATCTTTGCCTATCTCCATCGCCTGTTTTCCGGACTGGACAAGAATTTTGCCCGCAATCCGGCGTCTAATGAAATGCTTCCGCTGTTCAAAATTGCGAGGGCGGTCCGCCGTGAAGCGGGCGATATGCTGGGCTTGGTTCGCTTTTCCAAGACTTCCGATGGAACCTATTTTTCTGAAATAGAGCCGAAGTACAATGTCCTCGACCTTATGGTGGGGCATTTCAGAGGGCGTTTTGCCGGTGAACGCTGGGCGATTTATGACTCGAAACGTAAATACGGAGTCTATTACGACGGTCATTCCGCCTCGGAAGTGTACATCCCGAATCTTGAGGCCATAACCGCCGAAACACCTCCCGACACCATCACCCAACTCTGGAAGGATTACTACAACGCTATTTCAATTAAGGAGCGGGAGAATCCGCGGTTACTACGCCGTTGCCTTCCGGTTCACTACTGGAAGCACCTTCCGGAACGCCAGTCTATTCGGCAAGCTATGTAGCTGTTGATGTAATCACTCCATTTATTCAGGCCAGAATCAAAAAAATTACGCACTCTTGTGCAAATAATTGTATCTTTATTTTGGTATAAGTTGGAGTTTGTGATGAATATTGTTTCGGCAAAACCGGGATTTTTTGTTCAGGATCGTTATTTGTATAGTAAGGATAACGAAAAGGTTATCCTCCGTGGTGTAAACCACATGTTTATCTGGACAGACCGTGAAGGAAAAACCATTCCTGAAATCGCAAAGACTGGTGCGAACTGCGTTCGTATCGTATGGAACACCCGCGGTCGTCTGAGCGACTTGGACCATATCATTGCCCAGTGCATTGATAACGGCATGATTCCTATTCCCGAAATTCATGATACTACGGGTAACTGGGACCGCCTTCACGACGCCTTGGATTTCTGGCTTCGCGAAGAAACTCTGCAGGTCATTTCCAATCACCAGCAGTACATGATTTTGAACGTGGGTAACGAACCTGGCGACAAGGAACAGGACCCCGAAGACTTTTTTGACGCCTACTGCATGATTATTACCCGCATGCGTGCTGCAGGAATTCGCGTTCCCTTGATGATCGATGCTGATTTCTGGGGCCAGAGCGAAAAGAACATTTTGAACGTTGGCCCGCGCCTTCTCCAGGCCGACCCGGAACACAACTTGCTGTTCTCCATCCATATGTGGTGGCCTTCCGAACATCATGATGCTGCCGCTACCGGCTACGCTACTGTAGAAGACCGAGTCCGTGGCGTTCTTAAGGCGTCCGTGGAAAAGAAGCTTCCCCTGGTTATCGGAGAATTTGCTCCGGTGGCTGTTGGTGGTGCCCGCGAAATTCCCTATAAGCTGATAATGTCCGAGGCAGAACGCCTGGATATCGGCTGGCTCGCTTGGAGCTGGGGTCCGGGTAACTTCGATAGTCCCGAAATGGACATGACCGTGCATGGTTCCTTCAATACCTTGGTCAGCTGGGGTAAGGAAATTTGCGTGGATAGTCCCAACGGTATCCAGAATACAAGTGTCATTCCCAACTTCATCCAGGACAAGGATTATGTCACCGGTTCTCTTTCTACCGGAGCAAACCTGATTCAGAACGGTGATTTCTCCGCTGAGGAACCTCTTGCTGGTTGGGCAACCGACTTCTGGGGTGGTCAGGCAAACACTTCCATCAAGAATGGCGAAGTCCGCTTCGACATCAAGAAGGGTGGCAAGGAATCCTGGAACCTTCAGTTCAAGCAGCATCTCGCCTTGATGAAGGGTACGACTTACATCTTCAGCATGCGTGCCAAGGCCGACAAGCCCCGCACCTTGAACGTGAACATCAAGAAGGACTGCGACGATTATACTCCGTATGCAAACGGCCGTATCCTTGACTTGAGTACCAGCTGGCAGAACTTCAGCTGGAAATTCACCATGAAGGAAGACACCGACATGGAATCCCTGCTCATTTACGACATGGGCGGCGTTCCTATCGCATGGACTTTGGCTGATGTTTCCCTCGTCCAGGCTCGTAGCGTGGCTGATCGCTTGAACCCGTCCTTCCAGCGCAATGTGCAGAAGAACTCCGGTTACTTCAACGCGCCCAACGGTCCGTGGGAACTCCACCTTTACTCTGCAAAGGGTGAATTGCTGGAAGTCATGGATTGCGGCAAGGGAGGCGAAGGTATGCGTGCCTATCCGTTGACCGATCGTCGCGGCATCCTGGTGGTCAAGGACCTTTCCAAGTAGAGCGGATTTCGCTAAATCGACGAGCCGAACGGCTGACATAACTATTTAAAACCCATCCCTTTCGGGGTGGGCTTTTTTGTATAACTGAAAACTACCGGCTAGGCCGGTAGTTCCGTAAAAGCC
>JAKSIB010000068.1 GCA_024399065.1 Fibrobacter sp.
TGTTGTTTTGTTTCTGTGAGTTATCGCTGCAAAGATAGTGCAAGGTTTGAGCAGAACTAAGCTTGCTTAAGTTTTAGATAATCCAGGCTTCACTTCAGCATAGGTAAACAAATTTCCCTCTGCATTCGGTTTGCACTGGCTTTGCCGAACCGCCGCCTATCTTACGCAGCAAAGGTAATTAAACAATTTCAAACTACCAAATTTTTGCCGACAAAAATCGCTGATACAATGAAATTTGCTTATTTGCTTACAGTCTTTAAGCAAACCATAGCCGCACCCTCGAACTTCCCGCAGTGCAATGCTTGCAATCTGACACCACACGCTTTGAAATGATGGTTTCTTGAACTATTGTAAAACAAAATCAGCCCCGCTGTATGAGCGAGGCTGAGGGGTATGAGGTATATGAAAATTATTTCTTTCGTTTTGCTTTCACGTAGCGAGGTGCGATGTGAGGTGTACCGAAATAGGTTCTTGGCCAAAGTACCCAACCAATGTTGTTGACGTTCCCATAAAATGATGGATGTAACTTTATTTGTCCGCTTCTTATCAGCTCTACTAAGTCGTAATCGTAGTCAAAGTAGACTTTGCCGTTTCTAAAATGCCATTCCAGTGCAAATCGTTTATTGTCGTTGGCATAATTGTCGGTTTCAACTATGGAATAAATCGTGTCGCCAGCCACAACCATATCTATCACATAACCCCATTCTTCTGTAATATCTTTATGATCCAAAGATTGTGTTTCGCCTTCAATATGATAAGGAGAATTGACCGGTGGAAATTCAAAAAATGTTGCATATATCTTTCCGTTTTTCCAGATGACAGGATATTTGTCAATTCTTCCTCCGACATATAAGTCTTCACCTACGAGAGCCATGCTTCTTGCTTCAGACTCAACGGCATAATTTGGAAATTCCAACTCGATAGGCGAACCATCCTTCCAGACATAAGCTTTGCCGTCATTTTTGCCGCAGACAAACAAAGCGCTATCTTTCTCTAAGATATCGTATGCTCCACCGTTCCAGTCAGAGACATAATATGGCGTCCTCAAGTTGGTAGCTTCGCAATAGAAACCAACGCCATCCTTTACTCCCACGAGATACAACTTGCCGTTAATCATCTTGCATCTTTTGATTTCGGCCTTTCTGAGGCTGTAGATTTCCTCTTGTTGTTGGGCCAAAAGAGTCGGCTCTTCGCCATTCTTTGATACATAATAGGATTCGTAAGTCATCTCGGCAGTCGTTTGTGTTGAGCGAAAAATATAATAGATATCGTTGCCGTCAACGGTAATTATCAACCCCTCATTTTTCCCAGGAAATTGAAAATATTTACGTACACCATTGACTTCGAGGAACGCTTCGGAGAACTTCAGGTCTCTGTGTGAAAAATAATGTGGGGCACCTTCGTTCCATTCTTCTGTTATCTGGTGGTTTCCTATATAGTAGATATTGTTGTTGTTTAGATAACAGTCGTTATAAGTATTTATATCAAAATGGTGGGTTAGCTGACCATCAATTGAATCACTATAATAGTTGTTGTTTGAAAGTATAGTCAGATTGCTGTTTTGAAGGCAATAGGAAACATCACCTGCTTTGAAGGTATAGTAGTAATTCGCCCCAGACAATTCCATCTCTTGTCGGCAACCCGTCAACAATATCGTTGCTATGCACGTCAGTACTATTGGTTTGTATGCAGTTTTTGCTTTCATGGTATTATATTATTTTACAAGGATGATTTCTTTCGTGCATGTTTTTCCCTCTTGTGTTGCAACTACCATGTATAAACCATTCTGTGCAGGAGCGCTAATAGTTGCGTCGTTGCTCAAAGAAGATTGTGAGATTATGTGACCGCTTATGTCAATAACAGATACCGTGTACTTATCGGCAATGTTTTTAATATAAATAGGTTGGTTGACCATAACTTTTGTAGGGGTAATCAAAGGAATGCTTTGGACATAATTAGTCGGTGGTACGGGTGGAGCATATTCAATTGGAGAAATTACATTGCCGCCCATAATATCCGTATTGTTCAACCAATCAATAATAGTTCTTTCGTCAATACTATTTTTGTAGTATTGGATAGCTCCAGCATCTATCAGAGGAGTATGAGAATTGAAGTCAAAATTAAAACGATCGTTATTGTTCACATCATAAAACCAATGGGCAAATGGATGATGCGACAAATACAATAAATAGGCTTGATAATAGGGGTATAACTGATAGTCGCCAAAACCAATAGCTGGACTTCCATATTGAGGTGAGCAATCGGGTTGCAACATCGGGTCTGTGTCGGCACAGTTTCCCATGTCGTGTCCATATGTTGCCCAATCTGAAGTTGGGTCGGAGATGTGTTCTATAATCGAATTTTGGTAATAGAGTCCTGGAGGATACTGACCATAAGTAGCATCGATAATTCTATCTCCATAGCCATTTTTCCAAACAATAGAGTTGTAGATTTTGCAGATTGATTTGTTGGCGTAAGAATAATACAAAGAAAGCGGATGATTGTTCCACATAGAATCACAATCATTCCATACAATTGTGGAGTTGTATATCTTAAATTGTGAATAGGCAGATACTGCCAAAGAGGCAGGCCATCCTTCTCCATAGTTGTCTTTTACAATGACATCCACCAAGGACGTTGTTGCGTAGAAATCATTGTTTGGGTAGTATGGTGTATGTTCCAAGTAGAATGGAATACCTTTGTTGTCTTTGATGATAACATGTGAAATCCAAGCATTGGTGTTGACAATTCTGAAAGCTTCCTTTCTCCTTCCTGCTCCAGTTACGATGAAACCGTCAAACACGACATTGCCAGCACAAGGAATGGTGTCTTCAAACCAAACTGCGCGGTCGCCTTGAGCGTCGATTATAGATGGGTTTGATGTCCAATCGGTTCTTTGGTCAAGGCTAGTTTCTGTGCCTCTAAAACCTCCATAGAAATGAAGTCTACACAGACCACATCGGTATAAATGAGTGGTGTCGTATCCTGCACGATGCATCCATACTTTATCGTATGTTCCGCCAGCTACGAAAATTGTGTCATCGTCAGCAAGGTAAATCGGTCTTGACATTGCCAGAG
The DNA here is from genome assembly GCA_024399065.1 of Fibrobacter sp. NCBI lineage: Bacteria > Pseudomonadati > Fibrobacterota > Fibrobacteria > Fibrobacterales > Fibrobacteraceae > Fibrobacter > Fibrobacter sp. The sequence continues at coordinate 3,079 of JAKSIB010000068.1, forward strand.
AACCTGTCGGTGTCAAAAGTTCCTGAATGTTCGGAGCCGCATCAGCCCAAGACGAACCATCCCTCGCACCGCTGCCGCCTGGATAAACATAATGGATAGTTGCATTAGAAGCCAGACTAACTGCGAGGAGTGCGCAAGTTAGCAAAAAGGAAATAAGTTGTTTTTTCATAGACGTGTTGTTTTGTTTCTGTGAGTTATCGCTGCAAAGATAGTGCAAGGTTTGAGCAGAGGTAAGCTTACTTGACCTATGCCGAACCGCCACCTGTCTTGCGCAGCAAAGGTAATTAAACAATTTCAAACTACCAAATTTTCTCCGACAAAAATCGCTGATACTATGAAGTTTGCTTATTTGCTTACAGTCTTTAAACAAACCATAGTCGCACCTCCGACTTCCCGCAGTGCAACGCTTGCAATCTGACACCACACGCTTTGAAATGATGGTTTCTTGAACTATTGTAAAACAAAATCAGCCCCGCTGTGTGAGCGAGGCTGAGGGTGTTAAATAATATATTATTTATCTTTTGCGTATTGCAATGCGATGCGTGGAGTGGTGAATTTCAAATCGTCCCAATATGTCTCATAAGGCTCTACTAAACCGGGAATCCATAAGTTGTAAAGGTCGTTGTGGTAAAAGGATTCGTAAAGGTAGATTGAACCGTCTCGGAGCATCTCGACCAAGTCGTATCTATACTGACAGGTTACAGGGTCTTTTGAAAAATCCCACTCTACAGCCATTAGTTTGTTGTCAATATAGCCAAATGAATTTGGAGCATTGCTTGTTTCCACAATAGAATATGCTTTGTCTCCTACAACTCGAAGCGCTCTGACGAATCCAGAATGATAGTAGAAACGAACATCTGGACGATTGTCTATATAGTACGGGTTTTGGTGTGGAGGGAACTCTTCGTAGATTGCATAGATTTCTCCATTTTTCCATATGGCAGGCTTCGTTCCGATTCTGCCACCGATATAAATGTCATTGCCAACAAGGTCTATAACGCCAGCACAAGATTCTGTGGCGTCTTTAGATATGGGTAGGTCAAATTCTTCAAGATTATTTCCTTCAAGGGTCCAAAAACGGGCTAAGTTATCAGTCTGTCCGCAAATGAGAAATTTGTTGCCTATTTTGCAAAAATCAGTTGCTTCTCCGATTGCCATAGAGAGTATGTATGGCTGCCTTAGGTCCTTTGATTCACAGAAGTAGGGTGTTTGCCCTTTTTTCCCGGCAAAATAAAAATTGTTTTCATATTTTTTTATTGCATTGAAGATTGCAATTGGACCGCCAATTTCAGAATGTGCTTGAGTTGCGATTTCAAATGGAACTCCTCCATCTTTTGACACTTTATAAATATGATTATACATTGCGTTTCCCAACCTGTCTGTTTCTCCTGTTGGTTGAGTTTCATCAAAAAATACGTAAATGCCATCATCTGCGGAAATCAGTTTCGGAGAGATGCTGCTTTTGGGCTCTGTATCAAAATATTTCATCACCCCATTGATTTTTAAATACACCCTTCCAGAATAACCAAAAGAGTTTCTTACAGGATCTATCTCTAAACCAGCTACATCTGGCAAATAGAAACCTACCTCATAGGTGTTTGAATTTTCAATATAATAGTCAGAAGCGTATGAATAAAAAGCCCAATCGTTTCCAGTACTATCTTTCCATGAGTCGCTTTGAGTTTGAATACATGAGAGTTTGCTATTGTTTAGCAAGTATATTCCATTTAATGCGGTGTAATACTGGACATCAGACACCTGCAAGTCTGGTTTGCAACTACTAAAAGCAAAACTAATAATGAAAGAACAAGCAATCAGAAGATAGGCGTTGAGGTGCTTCATAAGTTTATGTTTTTATTGTTTGACGATGATGAGCTCCTTGGATACAGCTTTGTTGCCTTGGCTTATTACGAGAAGGTACATACCTGGTGCTTGCGGAGAAGTTATCATATCCTCCCCTTTGGATAGTGGGGCAGAGAAAATCATACGTCCAAGAATGTCGGTAAGACAAACCGCTGAGTTCTCGGGGATATTTGTGATGTTTATCTGTTGTGCAGGAGTTGTTACCGTTGGATATACCATAGGTTTTTGTCCTAAGTAGGTTACATTAGAATCAGGGCTGTCTGTTGAGTTTGTTTGTGCACTGATATTGGACGGATATTTTTTCTTTAACCAGTACTCCAGATCTTTGAAGGAACTGCTGTTTCCCTTGTATTGGACAGCACCAGCATCCAAATGCATCTGATTGGACGGGTCGACGTAGAATCGTCCCCTGTAGTCAGCATCTGCGTACCAAAATGCATGTGGGTGGCTTTGACTCATAAGCATAATGGACTGGAAGAATGGGTAGTCGTTGACATCACCAAGGTTGATTGCCGGACTACCGTAGAGAAGACGATAGCCTGATGTAAGCATAGGATTCACGTCAAGAGTGTTTCCTAAATCAGTTCCATATACATTCCAATCAGACATCGGGTTGGATGTAGACTCTATGATTGAATTTTTGTAATATAGTTCTGGAGAGTGCCCGGGGAAACTACGATTTACGATTGTTCCTGCATTCAAGTTATTGTATACTATTGAATTGTAGAAATAAAAGTCAGATTGATATGAGTAGAAATAAAATAAAGCGAGGGGGTCGCCTTGATAATAAACGCTATCACAAGTGTTTTTGGTTATTGTAGAATTGAAAACCTTGAGTTGTGAGAAGGCTGAAACTGCAACAGATGCAGGCCATCCGCTACCCAGATTGTTCATTACTACAACATTATTCAATGCTGTTTCTGAATATGAATCGTCATTTGATGAAAAGGGAACGTGTTCCAAAAAGAATGGAATGCCATTGTTGTCTTTGATGATAACGTGTGAAATCCATGTGTTTACATTTACAATTCTAAAAGCTTCTTTTCTTCGGCCTGCACCAGTGACGATGAAACCGTCAAAAACCACATCGCCAGCACCAGGTGTTGGGTGCTCAAACCAAACAGCCCTTCCTCCTTGAGCATCAATAATAGATGGTGTTGCCAACCAATCACCGCGTTGTTCTAAGGATGTTTCATACCCTTTAAAACCACCATAGAAATGGAGTTTTTCTAGAGCACAACTATCGGTTGTGACATTGTTGACTTGATAACCTTCTTTATGCATACAAACGCGTTGATAAGTACCGCTTGCCACAAAGATAGAGTCTCTGTCAAACACTAATTGAGGCTGAATTGTGTCAAAAAATGGTGGCGTAGGTATAGGTACAACTATTAAAGGTGGGGTTAACAAGTATTGAATATCAGGGGCTGCGTCAGCCCAAGACGAACCATCCTTCGCACCGCTGCCGCCAGGATAGACATAGTGGATAGTTGCATTAGAAGCCAGACTAACTGCGAGGAGTGCGCAAGTTAGCAAAATTGAAGAAAGTAGCTTTTTCATATATCTGTTGTTTTAATTATATTAGTTACTTCGTGCGGCAAAACTAACCATTTTTTTTGAAACCACCAAATTTTTACCGACAAAAATCGCTGATACAATGAAATTTGCTTGTTTGCTTACAGTCTTTAAGCAAACCATGGTTGCACCTTGGACTTCCCGCAGTGCAATGCTTGCAATCTAAAACCAGATGCTCTGAAATGCTGTTTTTAGATTTTCTAAAACGATCATGCAGGTCTTGCACGGTCTCGAAATATTTTCTGCTGGCATTCCCGGGGTGGTCGGGAACTCCAGAATATTTTCTGCTGACTTTCCCGAGGTGTTCGGGAACTCCAAAATATTTTCTGCTGACATTCCCGAGGTGTTCGGGAACTCCAAAATATTTTCTGCTGACATTCCCGGGGTGGTCGGGAACTCCAAAATATTTTCTGCTGACATTGCCGAGGTGGTCGTGAACTCCAAAATATTTTCTGCTGACGTTCACGGGGTGGTCGGGAACTCCAGAATATTTTCTGCTGACTTTCCCGAGGTGTTCGGGAACTCCAAAATATTTTCTGCTGACATTCCCGAGGTGTTCGGGAACTCCAAAATATTTTCTGCTGACATTCCCGGGGTGGTCG
>JAKSIB010000069.1 GCA_024399065.1 Fibrobacter sp.
TTGCCTTCCTTGTTCCACATGCAGCCGGAGTTACGGATCATGGCCGGCATGGAGGCGTCGATAATCACGTCGCTGGGGACGTTCAGGTTGGTGATACCCTTGTCGGAATCCACCATGGCGATAGCCGGGCCGTTTGCCAGGGCGGCATCGATTGCAGCCTTGACTTCAGCTTCCTTCGGATTGCCTTCCAGGCGCTTCAGGAGGTCGCCCAGACCATTATTTTCGTTAACACCGATTTCCTTGAACAGGTCGGCGTACTTGGTAAATACATCCTTGAAGAACACGCGAACAAAGGCACCGAACATGACGGGGTCGGAAACCTTCATCATGGTAGCCTTCAGATGCACGGAGAAAAGCACGCCCTTGGCCTTGGCGTCGGCCATCTGGTCGGCGATGAACTTTTCGAGAGATGCCATGCGCATCACGGTTGCATCCAGGATTTCGCCAGCGAGAGTGGGCTTTGCAGCGCGAAGTTCAGTGACGGAACCGTCAGCAGCTACAAATTCAATCTTGAAGGTATCAGCATCGCCCAAAGTCACGGACTTTTCGTTACCGTAGAAATCGTCGGCAGTCATGTAGGAAACATGAGTCTTGCTGTCGGCAGACCAAGCGCCCATCTTGTGGGGATTCTTCTTGGCGTAGTTCTTTACGGCCTTGGGAGCACGGCGGTCGGAGTTACCCTGACGGAGCACCGGGTTCACTGCGGAGCCCTTCACCTTGTCGTACTTGGCACGAATTGCCTTTTCTTCTTCGGTCTTGGGTTCATCGGGATATTCCGGAACGTCGAAACCATTCTTCTGAAGTTCAGCAATGGCAGCCTTCAACTGGGGGAGGGAAGCGGAAATGTTAGGGAGCTTGATGATATTTGCAGAAGAATCCAGAGCCAGGTTGCCCAGGAAACCAAGGTCGTCTTCAGCCTTGCCAAAAACAGCGAGAATTCGGCCGGCCAGGGAGATATTCTTGGTATCCACATCGATGTCGGCGGTCTTTGCGAAAGCCTTGACAATGGGAAGGAGGGATTGGGTAGCGAGGAACGGAGCCTCGTCGGTAATGGTGTAGTAGATCTTCGGATTCATAAAGCACCTATGTTTAAATTTTAACGTTCCAAAAGTAGCAAAAACCGAGCCAAAATCATAGTCTTGGACAAATTGACAACGATAAACGGCTTTTTCAACGAGAAAAACATGATTTTTGGTATAGTTTTACTTTTGTAAAGGTGTTGTCTGCAGGCAACACTCCAAAAGAGTGTAAAGGTCCGTTTGAACAATTTTAACATAGATTGTAAAATGGATGTAATAGGCGAAGGCCTATGGGTAAAAAAGGATGTGTGTATGAAACCCAAGTTAAACCTGGCAATTATTGCTGGCATTTGTGTATCTAGTGCTTTTGGCGCCACTTACGAACCACCTTCTACGGCTGTTTCCAAAATTAACAGCTACCGCGGCTACTCCGAACTGACTAACGCAGCCAAGGGCATGGATATTGACCAATACGCCTACAACATGACCACCTGGCAAATCAGCAATGGCGGTTTTTACAAGGCCATGGCAAGCAAGTACGTAAGCGCCTATGCCGGCGGGCAAAAGTCCGAGTGGCGCTCCGCAAGCGGTGGCGACCTGGCCACCATCGACAACGACGCCACCGTACAGGAAATGCGACTGTTGGCAGTCCGCTACAAGGAAACCACCAACGCCACCTACAAGGCAGCATTCAAGAGCAGTTTCAACAAGGCCGTCAATTTCCTTTTGACCATGCAGCGCTCCACAGGCGGCCTGCCTCAGGTTTGGCCCAAGCGCGGCAACTATAGTGACCACATTACGTTAAATGACAACGCCATGATTCGCGCCATGGTGACCATGATGGATATCGCCAACAAGACGTCGCCCTTCGACAGTGACATCATCGATGACGCTACCCGCGCCAAGATGAGCGGCGCCATGGACAAGGCCATCAATTACTTGCTGAAGGCCCAGATTATCAATAATGGCGTACCCACCGTGTGGTGCGCCCAGCACGATACCGCAAACTACGCTCCCCGCCCAGCCCGCGCCTACGAACTGGAAAGCAAGTCCGGCAGCGAATCCGCAGGCGTTGTCTGGTTTCTGATGAACTGGCCTAACCAAACTCCTGAAATCCAGCTGGCAGTCAAGAGCGCCATCAACTGGTACAAGAAAACGAAGGTCACTGGCCTTTACTTCAACAAGAAAGCAGGAACATTTGACAAAAAAGACGGCAGCGTACTGTGGTATCGTTTTTATGAAGTGAACAACGACAACTACTTCTTCTGCGATCGCGACGGCGCCAGCACCAAGACACAGGACTTCACCAGAATTTCCGAGGAACGCCGCACTGGTTACCAGTGGGCAGGCGAATACGGAACCGCACTCATTAGCACCGAAAAAGCATATCTTGAAGCTCTTGAAAAATTAAGCGACGATTACGTACCGCCTCCTCCCCCGCCGCCTCCTGTTGCCATGTGCGGAAGCGACACCTGCAGTTTTGTCATCGACGGAGCGAATTCCGTTGGCATCAAGGGCATCAAGGCTGAGACGACAAACGCGGGTTACATCGGCGAAGGCTACGCCAACGTGGATAACGAAGTGGGCAGTTACGTCACTTACGGAGTTACCGCAGCAAAGGTTGGCACATACACCTTGTATGTACGTTTCGCAAACGGCGGGAACTCCGCACGAGGTTTCAGAGTTTCAACAAAGGTTACCGCAGACCTGGATACAAACGCCATCGAAGACGCACAATCTATTACGCTCGTAGACTCCGCTAGCATGGAAAGCACCGGCGCATGGACCACTTACAAAACAATTTCTGTTGAAGTAAAGCTGTCCGAAGGATATAACGAAATTACATTCACCAGTTTGGAAAAAGACGGCATGGCAAATATCGATGCCATCGGCTGGATGAGTGACGATTTGAAGGTCGGGAAAATAAAGATTGAACAGAATACAGAGTCTATCAAGGCAAACAGTTTTGCAAAGAAATCTATGAACAAATCCTATTACGGAAAGTTCGGCAAGGGCGCTGGAGTCTATTACATTCTGAACGGAAAGAACAAAACTGTTCGCGTTAACGGTAGGGAATAATGAGAAAGACTTCCCTAATCATTGCAAGCTTCCTCGCCGCAGGTCTTGTGACCGACGCATTCGGCATTACCAAGAAAAAGTTTGACTTTGTTGTTGGCGTCGATGGTGATTTTAAGGCGGCAGCAGCAGCGGCAGCGGCAGCCAAGCCCTCCGAAAACAACCGTTTCGTGATTTTCTTTCCCGAGGGAGAATACGACATTACAAAGGTGACCGGCGATTCCCATGGTCGAAGCGCTTTTTCCACCTCATACGTTTCGCTGGTTGGTCAAAACCGCGACAAGACAACCATTTCTAACACCACAGACACCGAAGGCATCAGCGTTACTGCGACCTTGTACTTTCCCAATAACAACGGGATGTACATGCAGGATCTGACGGTGCGTAACAAGAGTTCTTTTGCAAGCGCCGAAGCTGCCCGACAGGTAACAATCCAGCAGATTGGCGACAGGTACATTTTCAAGAATGTACGTTTGCTCAGCGGACAGGATACCTACTACACCAACAAAGGCGGCAGAACTTATTGGGAAGGCGGCGAAATCCAGGGTACAGTGGACTTCATCTGTGGCGATGGCGACGTATGGTTTGAAGGCACCAACCTGGTCATGACCCGTAATGGAGGCTACATTACCGCAGCCAAGACTTCTACTAGCTGGGGCTACGTCTTTAACAACGCAAAAATCAACGTATCCAATAACAGCTTCAATGGAACTTTTTATTTGGGACGTTCCTGGGGACATGCTAAAACTGTATTCCTGAACACCACCATGTATGCACAGCCGAGAGCAGAAGGTTGGGGTCCGGATATGAATTCTGGTCCAGATGTCTTCGGCGAATACAACAGCAAGAACGGAAACGGCGGTGCCGTGGACGTCAGCAGACGCAAGACCTACTTTGACGGAGGCAAGGACGCTTCCACAGCAAAGAATTTGAAGACCGTGTGGAGTGCCAGCGACGCAGCCAAATACACCCTAGCCAATGTTCTAGGAGGTTCCGACAAGTGGGAACCCAACAAATTAACTCAGCAGGTTAATGCTCCAAAAATTTCTCAGGATGGTGCCGACATTGTCTGGGCCGATGATGAAAATGCTCGTTGCTGGGCGGTATTCGTCAACGGGAAATTCAAGACCAGCGTTGCAACAAATAGCGTTTCTACCGAAGGTATCGCTGTTGGTTCCAAGGTTACTGTCCGTGCAGCAAATTCCATGGGCGGCCTGGGAGCAACCTCTAATGAAATCTCCGTACTGGAAAGCAACGTCACCTATTTCAACGTAAAATTAAACGAATCCATCGGCGGATCCATTGAAACAGGTCTGAACAGCAATAAAGTGGCAGAAGGAAAAACAGTCTCATTTACTGCCAAACCCGTGGACGGTTGGAAATTTGCAGGCTGGACCGGAGCTAGCGCCGGAAATGCTACCGACGCAACCATAGAAATCACCGTCTCCAAAGATATCGAACTGGGAGCCATCTTCACAGCCTCCGGCGTTTCAACCTTCCAGGCAGAAAGCGGAATCATTGTAAACGGCATTAACGAAAGCACCAACGCAGGCTTTGCCGGAAGCGGCTACGTGAACTTCGGTGCAGGCAATTCCAGTGTCAAGGTCCCCGTTTATGTGGATGCCGCAGGCACCTACAACATGGAAATGTTCTACGCCAACGGAAGCTCTGCCAGCCGTGACCTGATTATACAAGCTCTGGGAACCACCGGCGCCGAGGAACAGCAGATTACCTTCGAAAAGACCACCGACTGGAAAACCTACCCCTCTAAGGAAACAACCATCAAATTACCTCGAGGCGCAAGCTACATCCAATTTGCAGTGGTGGGTAGCAACGACGGACCCAACCTAGACCAAATTAAGCTGACTCCCATTGATGTGGAAAAAAGCGAAGATACCACCGCAACGGATTCCTCTGAATCATCCCTTATAAGAGACATACGCTTGAAATCATCCCACGAAACATTTAACCTGCAAATTTTCAGCGTTCAAGGGAAGTTAATCAAATCACTAAAAAATGCAACATATAACGACGTTCTAAATTCAAAGCGAATCCTTCCTGCGGGCACATACCTGTTTAGGGAATCCTCCCAAGGATTTAGAAAATCAACTGTCATCAGAATCCAATAAACATTTAAAGCCTCGGCCAACCCGAGGCTTTCCCTTTATGCATACTCCTTTAACCTTTATCCTTTCTCCTTTAAACTATTTTGTATATTTGCGATGTATGTTAGGTATTGAGCAAAAGAAAGGCAATGACGAAAACTTGTGCGGTCGCATGATCGCATACGCTAGAATCTTACCCGTTCCCGAGGGAGAATCAAACACATCGCCCTTTGACGACATGATTCAAAACGGTTTGCTCACTTTAGAAGGGGACTTCCGCCAGGCTGCAGAAAAGCGCAACCGAAACGCATTCACCAAAGCCGTCGACGCCAAGTTGGACAATTTGTTGGAAACCATGCAGGAAGAAGGCATGGATCTCCCGGCCAACATTGATGTGGAAGCCGCCCGCGAACGCCTCCATGAGCTTTCCAACATGGAAGTCATTCCTATTCCTGCCCGCATCGGAAACTTCACCAAGGAAGAAGACATACTGCAGGAAGATGCAGACATCTACTACATCGGTGAATTCGTCGGTGCGAACCAGGCCCACTATTGCCTTACCACGCTTCCGATTTACTATCAGGCAAAGTACCGCGAACAGGCCAAGCGCGAGGAAATGGATTTCCTAAGTGCCGCCTTGGAACAAATTGAAGCTGGAGACTTTGTAGATACCGACGACTTGCAAAAGAACAACGAAGAGTTGTTCCCCGCTGGCATTACCCTAAATAACTTTGTCGGAGATCTATCCAAACTTTTGAACGTCCGAGTCATTCCATTCTTGCTAGCCTTGGAAAGCGATTACGACTACGACATTCAAGTCCAGCAGTTCTTCACTTTCATGAAAGGCTATCCCGACCAGAACGACATTAAGCGTATCGACATATCCTTACGCGAAATTCGCAATCAGCGTGATTCCATGGTTGCCCGCCAACTGTTGGAGCTCAGTTGCAAGAAAGTCTGCGCAGTTTACGACGAAGACGCCGCCTTGGCACAAAAAATCAGCCAGGACATCACAGATTTGCTGAAATAAAAAAGTGACCCACCGGCCCGCCGGTGGTTCTTCATATACGGGCGTAGCCCTACAATACTAGCTGCGTGCAAGG
>JAKSIB010000070.1 GCA_024399065.1 Fibrobacter sp.
CTGCATCGGAAAATAAAGGACAGTCAACCAGGTAGAGTTCCACAAAAACAGCGCTCTGCATACCAAATATATTTGACAAATTATATTTATCGGCTCATTTTATCTTTTATAATGGATAAAACACAACAACTATGACTCTACTCGAAGCAATACAGGCGCGCCATTCTGTGAGGCGCTATAAGGATACGCCTCTCTCGGAGGAGGTGGTGAATACGCTGCAGGAGAAGATCCGCGAGGTGAACCACGACGGTGACCTCCATATCCAACTCGTGACCAACGAGCCGAAGGGGTTCAACTCCATCCTCAACTACGGCTTCTTCTCCGGCTGCAAGAACTACTTCGTGGTGGCTGGCAAGAAGGCAGAAGACCTCGACGAACGTGCCGGCTACTACGGCGAGCAACTCGTGCTTCTGGCTCAGCAACTGGGTCTTAACACCTGTTGGGCTGGCGTCTCCTACCAGAAGGTGGCGGGCACCTACGAACTCAACGACGACGAGAAGATCGTCTGCTACATCGCCCTCGGCTACGGCGAGACCCCAGGCACGGAGCGTAAGCACCTGAGCACCAACGGAGCGCAAGAATTAAGAGAATACTTAGCCATTCACCAAGATTCCATCGAGACAGAACGTCTTCTGCTTCGTAGGTGGAAACCGTCGGATGCCGAAGCCTTGTACAAATATGCATGTGATCCAGAAGTCGGTCCACACGCAGGATGGCCACCACATAAGAATGTTGAGGAAAGCAAAATGATTATCCGTGAGCTATTCACAAATGACTACACCTGGGCGGTTATCTTGAAGGAAACCAACGAACCAATTGGCTGCATGGGGTATTATCCTTTTGGCAAGAGCAACATAGAGATTGGCGAAAACGATGCGGAGGTTGGTTACTGGATTGGTAAACCACATTGGAACAATGGTTACTGCACAGAAGCCTTGCAAGCAATGATTCACTATTGCTACGAGAAGAAACACTTTCAGACATTATGGGCAGATTTCTTCGTTGACAATCCTGCGTCTGGCAGAGTTATGGAGAAATGCGGCTTTACAGATACAGGCAAAGAAAACTATTGCTCAAACCTCTATCATGGTGAAGACCGACCTGTTCATATAATGATACTCGAAAAGAAACAATGACACAAGACTTGACCACATACTTTGTTTGGATTGGTGGCCATGGCGATTGGGCAATAAGGCGATGAGGCGATGAGGGAACGAGAACGAGAACGATAACGAGAACGGGAACGAGAACGAAAAAACTGGTTAAGGTTAACGTTAACGTTAACGTTAACGTTGAGAAACTTCTTTTTGCCTGCGGCGCAACGTATAATTAGGCGAAAATTATCCGTTAATTATTCCGTATAATTCAACAATTCATGTGATTAATGGATAATTCACGGGTAATTGTGCTTCGCATCCCTTCGGGACTCCCTATCGGTCGCGACTACGCTACGCTAGTTTACGGTCATTCGCGTTAAAAAAGAAATCAACGGGAGACTTTGCCTGCGGCGCAACGTATAACCGAAGGTCAGCGGCCGAAGGGAAAGCTAATTAGGCGATTAGGCGAACTCTGCGGTTAAGCGAGGGCAGAACCAAGCTCGCTTGGGTTATGCCGAGCGGAAGCAGAGTCAATGTGCAACATTGATAAGGCGATAAGGAAATAAAGATAACAAGGTTAAGGTTAAGGTTAAGGTTAAGGTTAAGGTTAGCGTTAACGTTAACGTTAAAGTTAAGGTATACTATGACTCTACTCGAAGCAATACAGGCGCGCCATTCTGTGAGGCGCTATAAGGATACGCCTCTCTCGGAGGAGGTGGTGAATACGCTGCAGGAGAAGATCCGCGAGGTGAACCACGACGGTGACCTCCATATCCAACTCGTGACCAACGAGCCGAAGGGGTTCAACTCCATCCTCAACTACGGCTTCTTCTCCGGCTGCAAGAACTACTTCGTGGTGGCTGGCAAGAAGGCAGAAGACCTCGACGAACGTGCCGGCTACTACGGCGAGCAACTCGTGCTTCTGGCGCAGCAACTGGGTCTCAACACCTGTTGGGCTGGCGTCTCCTACCAGAAGGTGGCGGGCACCTACACCCTCAACGACGACGAGAAGATCGTCTGCTACATCACCCTCGGGTACGGCGAGACCCCAGGCACGGAGCGTAAGCACAAGCCGTTGGAAGCCCTCAGCAACGTCGGCGAGCAGACCCCCGAGTGGTTTCGTCGTGGCGTGGAGGCAGCGCAACTCGCCCCTACCGCCGTCAATCAGCAGAAATTCTTCCTCGAATACCTCGCCCCCAACCAAGTCAGAGCCCGCAAGACCTTCTCCATGGTCGGCTACACACAGTTGGACCTCGGCATCGTCAAACTCCACTTCGAGATAGGCGCTGGCAAAGAGAATTTTCAATGGAGATAACAAACAACAGATAGACCTATGAACAAACTCATTCTCGTGCTTGTGCTGACGGTGACTATGCTGACCTCATGCACACAGAAAAAGGCTACAACGGAAGAGCCTCACGACACCACAACGACTGAAAGCGAGGCCTTTGATGCCTTTGCCGAACACTTCAGCGAGACAGCCTCCTTTGCCTTCGCCGACATCAGCGACCGCAAGGTGATGCTCGTATCGCAAGAGACCTTCGGCGACAACGACACCGCCAACCTCCAAGCCGTGGAAGCCACCCTCTTTGCCGCCGACAGCCACGGCAAGATCATCTGCCTCGGCTCCGTCCGCTCGCAAGGTTCGCTCTACCCCGTCTCCATGATCGACGGCAAGGTCATCGTCGGCGGTCATCAGTTCATCCGAATCTACAGCATCCGTGGCGACGTCCCCGAACTGGTGCTCGACCGCTTTGCCGAAGGCGAGGGGGAAGAACTGACCGTCATGAACCAACTCTTCTTTAAGCAAAGCACCCCTATCAAGTTTTTCAAACAATGAATATACCGTCATACAACAGAGAGTTTGTCTTTGCCACCGTCAGCATGGACGACTATATCCGCCGTTTCCGCGATGCAGAACGTGTGGCAGGCTATTGCCGTGAATGCCGCAACTACGGACACCATTGGGGCTGTCCACCGTTTGACTATTCCGTTGAGGAGCAACTGAGCCGCTATCGTGAGGTGCTCCTGGTGGCTGCGCGTATCTACCCTACGGAGCAGCATCTGCCGATGGAGACGGGCATGCAGTGTCTGTGGCCTGTCCGTTCGGAACTGGAGAAGATAGTGCGTGGTTTGGAGACGGTGTTGGACGGCCGCGCCATGGGTCTGGCGGGACAGTGTCCTTACTGCGGAGCGCAGCCTGAGAATTTCCAAGCGGGCATGCCTTGTGCCAAGACAGAGGGGAAGCCTTGTCGTCATGCCGATCTGGTGCGTCCCTCGCTGGAGGCGTGGGGCTTCGACATCGGCATGAGTGCGGAGCAACTGCTGCAGATTCCCATACTCTGGTCCACCGACGGACTGACCCCCGAATACTTCACCTTGGTCTGCGGCTTCTTCCACAACGCCCTTCCCGAAGAGGCCCTGACAGCGGCACAAAAGATGATATAGAGAGTCGGGTCCTCCCGGCAGAGGAAACATACGACAAAAAAGCCTCCTTTTTGGGGAGGCTTAGGGGTTATTTTTAGGGGAATGGAAACTACATTTTCTTTGCGTCGAGAATCTCTTGAAAGCCTGCTTCCTTCTGCCGGGAGGCGACGAGATTTATGTAAAAGTTCATCGTTTTCTAGCAAGAAGAAAGCCCCGTTCCGTGTTGGAGCGAGGCTTTGTGGTATGCGGCGGTCGGGAGGACCACACGTTATTTCTTCACGAACTTGTTTTAGCGCCAAAAATTAAGGCCCAACTCTCACGAGCTAGACCTTACAGGAGCTTTATTCCAATTTTGCTATTTAATTTTGCACTGCAAAGGTAAGACATTTTGTTGGAATCGACGATATCGACAGGCACTTTTTTTCCCCCCGACAAGGCCGAAGCACAATAAAACGCCTTTTTCTACGTTTTCTCTACATCAAGACAGCGCCTAACAAGGGTCAAGATGCTGCCAAGACAAACCTATCACAACATGAAAACTAAGACTACATTTCTCTTCCTCTGCATGCTCCTCACCGTGGCATGCACACGCAAGTCGTGCCCTACCGAGGTCATCGATTTCGCCGACTCTACCGACTACTGCGTCACTACCCTATCCATGGAACTCCCTACGGGTTCCTCTGCCGTCGACTCCGCCATCTGCGAGACTCTGCTCGCACAACTCGACCTCGAGACACGCGGTGCCGGTCCACAGCCTCTCTTCGACGCCTACAAGGGCGACAGAGGCGACCACCAGGCTTGTGTGCACTACTACGCTCAGCAACTCACGGATGCACTCAACGCCATCGCCGAAGCCGATGAGTCGTACTATCCCTGGGAGTGCCGCATAAAGGTCTCCAAGGTCAGTCAGACCAACCGCTATGTCGTTTTCCGAAGCGAGAACTACTTCTATCTCGGCGGTGCCCACGGTGGCATCACCGGTGCGGGTCCGATGACCTTCAGCCTCCAGACAGGCGAGCAGATCGCGCCGTTCTTCACCCCCGATGCCCAGGCTGCCTTGCAAGGGGAACTCCGCAAGGGTCTCCTCACCTATTTCCACCAGTTTGAGCCGGAACTCACCGAGGCGAAGATGATGGAACGCCTCTTCATTGAGGACGGCATCATACCGCTGCCGAAGTACGAGCCAGAGCCTACGGAAGAGGGTTTGCGCCTCATCTACCAGCAGTATGAGATAGCGCCTTACTCCGAGGGCATGCCGCAGTTTGTGCTCCCCTACGACGTTGCAGAACCCCTTCTAACCCCTAAAGCCAAAGAGATATTGACCAGATGAATATGAAACCATTCAAACTCATTGCCCTCACGGCACTCATGGCACTGCTCTGCTGCTGTGCCCCAAAACAGAATCATCAACGCATTGAGCCGCTGCCTGCCATCTCGCTGGCTGCCGACTCGCTTCAGGACTGCACCCTTCCGGCGGTGTTTGCCTCCAACAGTATCGACTGGGAGGATAGCACGCTGACGGTGAAGTTCTACAATATGGACCTCTACGATGCGGTGGAGATCTCGCTGCTTCAGGTGGGCGACACCCTGCTCTACCGAGGCGAACCGATGGTGGTGGCCACGATTGAGGAGCGCGGCGAAGGGCTCGACATCAACGGCGGCATCGACAACGGCGGCTGCTGTCTCTACGGCTACGAGGGAGGCACCTATGTGGCTCGCGAATACGACGACCACGCGGTCTACTCTCCCATCGGGACGTTCCGTGTAGCGATAGACCCCAACTGCATCCTCGTGGACTGTGGCGAAGAGCCTCTCGACCCTTCCGACACCATCAGCAGCGGTCTGAGGCAGTATCTCGAAGGTCTTGAAGACTACCGTCAGCTGTTCTTCCAACTCAATACCGTGGTGACGATAGAGCACGGCAAGGTGACCGCCATCAACCGCCGCTGGATTCCGTAAGACCATATCGGCATCAGATACGACAAAGTGTGCGCCTCAAAAGGGTGCACATTTTGTTTTGCGGGAGCGGCTGTTACCTTGTCTTTCGGTTTTTCAGGAATGCGCTATCTCGACAATTTGGCAAATGGAGGACGGGACAGAAATTTCCTTCCCGCCGACCGTCGGGGCGGTTTTGATCGCAGTCAAAGGCTTCAGCGG
>JAKSIB010000071.1 GCA_024399065.1 Fibrobacter sp.
ATGCTTGCGTCGGCCAGGTCGGGGCTGAAGGTGGCCGACAGGTTGTCTCCGCCGCTTTCAATAAAAATAATCTGGACATCTGGAAACTTGCGGGCCATTTCGTCTACTGCTTCCAGGTTCATGGAACAGTCTTCACGAATGGCGGTATGGGGGCATCCTCCAGTTTCTACGCCGACAATTCTTTCGGGAGGCAGGGCTGAATTCTTGATTAAAAATTCGGCATCTTCCTTGGTGTAAATATCGTTGGTTACTACGCAGATGCTGTATTCCTTACTCATCTTGCGGGTAAGTCTTTCAATCAATGCGGTTTTTCCAGATCCAACGGGACCGCCTACGCCAATTTTTACATAACTCATATTTTGCTCATTAACTCATATAAAGTCGGGAATAAAGTTCTTCGTGTTTCATTCCCGCAATATCTATGCCAGTTCCACCTACGCCCAAGTCATCCATGTCCAGCGTGCAGGCCCGCTGAACGGCTTGGATGATTTTCTTTTGGGATTTGCTTAAAATCTTTTGACCGACCATTTGACTTAGGGGAATCATCTTGACGCCGTTTGTGACAATGGCGTTTAGCAAGCTGTAGGTGTAAATGCTTGCGGCTTCTTCCTTGTTTAAACCGATGTCGTTTGCGAAGAGTCCGATTGCAATGGCGTGGTTTCCGATGCAAGAGCCATTTTTTAAAACTTCATCTCGATAAAAGTCCAGAGATGGAAAGCAGTTGTTTTTTGCACCTTCAAATTCGCCATAGATTTTTAAAAATCTGCTGCAGAGTTTTTTGGAACCTGTGCGAACTTCTTCTGGAGCCTTTAGGGCCATGGAGAAACTGTCTAGATTTTTAATGAAACTCATGTCGTCGGCGTGGTCGAAGCTGAGAATCATGACTCCTAAATCATTGTAGGGGAGTACATTCAAAAAACTAGAAGCATATTCCTGGAGGGCGTCTCCATTTGTGATGGTCTTGTTAGCAATTAAAGTCTCAAGACCATTGGAGAGGGTAAATGCTCCAATGGGAAAGAGGCTGTCGCAAACCTGAATCATCCGGAGAGTGGCTAGCATATTTAGTACTAATGATGGTGCTCGTGATGATGGCCATGCTCGTGGCTATGGGGGTGCCCGTTACTTGCGCCGTGAGCCTTGCAGACGATGTAGTCAGAAAAAACATCTTCTACAATCTGAGGGAGAAATCCCAAACGGACTAGGTATTCGAAGGTGGGCTCGTCATAAGGAATGGTGACATCCTTTTCTGTAATTTGCAGGGAAAGATGCCTGTTACCCAATTCAAATCCAAGGCGTCCCATTTCTTCCATAGTCTTGACGGGAATGCGAACCAGTTTTGTCTTGTTGATCTTTACAGCGTAAATTTTATCGGGACTGACGGCGAGAACATCGCCATCAGAAAGGGATTCCTCAATCTGAATTCCCAATTCGGTTCCGTCATCGGTAACTTTAAAAATACGATGCTTGTCTAGTTCAAACCATTCGAATGGAATGTCTACCACGGTCTTGGAAGGAACTTCGTTTCCGTGATGGATGTTTCCGAGAATTTTATCGGCAATCATTTTTGACTCCTTGCAGATTGCTTTTTAGAAAAGGAAGTACCTTCTTGCAAGAGAAAGTTCTGTGGCGGCTTCGCAGGTGATTCGTTCACCATCCACCTTTACAGTGTAGGTTTCAGGATCTACTTCCAGCTTTGCGATGCGGTCGTTGTGAACCATGTCCTTCTTGCCGATGTTTCGACAGTTGCTTACGGGGAGGACCATTCTTTCGAGGCCCAGTTCTTCCTTGATGCCATTTGCAAAAGCGTATTCCGAAACGAAGGTGATGCAGGTTTTTGCCAAAGCCTTGCCGTGAGCACCGAACATATCGGTATACACAACTGGCTCTGGGGTGGGAATGCTGGCATTGGCATCGCCCATTTTGGATGCGCAAATAAAACCGTTTTTCAGAATCATTTCGGGCTTGGCTCCGAACATGTCGGGACGCCAAAGGACAAGGTCTGCGATTTTGCCAACCTCTACAGAACCAACGTACTTTGAAATGCCGTGGGTAATGGCCGGGTTGATGGTATACTTGGCAATGTAACGCTTGATGCGATTGTTGTCGTTGCGTTCGCAGTCTGTTTCGAGAGTGCCGCGTTGTTTTTTCATTTTGTCTGCGGTTTGCCAAGTGCGGGTGATCACTTCACCTACGCGGCCCATGGCCTGAGAATCAGAACTCATCATGGAGAAAATTCCCATGTCGTGAAGGATGTCTTCGGCGGCGATGGTTTCCGGACGAATTCTTGAATCCGCAAAAGCCACATCTTCTTTATTGTTCTTGTCCAGATGGTGGCATACCATCAACATGTCCAGATGCTCGTCAATGGTATTTCTGGTGAAGGGCATTGTCGGATTTGTTGAAGAAGGCAAGACATTTTTGAAGGCGGCTGCGCGAATGATGTCGGGAGCGTGTCCACCGCCAGCACCTTCCGTATGGTAGGTGTGGATGGTGCGTCCCTTAAAGGCTGAGATGGTATCTTCTACGAAGCCGCCTTCGTTTAATGTATCCGTGTGGATGGAAACCTGGACGTCGAATTCATCCGCGACGCCTAGGCAAGTGTCAATAGCCTTGGGAGTGGAACCCCAGTCTTCGTGAAGTTTCAGGCCTGCAGCTCCTGCACGCACCTGTTCTCTCAAGGTTTCTGCACAGGAGCCATTTCCCTTGCCGAGGAAGGCTAAGTTGACAGGCAAATCTTCTGCAGCTTCCAGCATCTTGTGAATGTTGAATGCGCCGGGCGTACAAGTGGTAGCGTTGGTTCCGTCAGCAGGGCCTGTGCCGCCACCAATCATGGTGGTGACGCCGCTATAAAGAGCTGTACGAACTTGTGTGGGAGAGATAAAGTGAATGTGGGTGTCGATACCGCCGGCAGTCAAGATCAGGCCTTCGCCAGCAATGGCTTCGGTGGAACTGCCGATGATCATGCCTGGGGTAACGCCATCCATCATGTGGGGGTTGCCGGCTTTTCCGATGCCAGCAATTTTTCCGTCCTTAATGCCTATGTCGGCCTTGAAAATTCCAGTTGCATCAATGACAAGCGCGCTTGTAATGACAGTGTCTAGGCATTCGTCATCCTTAAAGGGCGCTGCCTGGCCCATGCCATCTCGCAATGATTTTCCGCCACCGAATTTGGCTTCGTCACCGTAAACACAATAATCTTTTTCTACTTCTACAATAAGGGAGGTATCTGCAAGACGGATGCGGTCGCCTACGGTGGGGCCATACATTTGAGCGTAATCTTTTCTGGAAATCTTGTACATGTTAAGCTCCCGTAAAACCAGAGGTTGATGCTCTGCCAAATGCAGCCGTTTTTATGGATTCATCATCCATAGGGCCTTCTACTAGACCGTTCAATCCATGACCTTCGCGGCTACCACCGATTTCAACTAAGTTTACGGTCTTTGTTTCGCCGGGCTCAAAGCGCACTGCAGTTCCCGCGGGTACATCAAGACGCATGCCATAGGCTGCCATGCGATTGAAATCCAGTTTTTTGTTGACTTCAAAGAAATGGAAATGAGAACCTACTTGAACAGGACGGTCTGCTGTATTGGTAACATCTAGAGTAAGTGTTCTCTTGCCTACATTCAGTTCGATGAAGCCTTCCTCCACGAGAACTTCGCCAGGAATCAATTTCCCAGTAGCAGGAATTGGATCGTGTACGGTAACCAGCTTTGTTCCGTCAGGGAATGTGGCTTCCAGCTGGACTTCGTGAATCATTTCTGCGACGCCGTCCATCACCTGTTCGGCAGTCAGCATCTTTCGACCCTCGGACATCAATTCTGCAACGGTCTTGCCATCTCGAGCCAATTCCAATAACTTGCTGGAAATGTAGGCGATGGCTTCCGGATAATTCAGTTTCAGTCCGCGTTGCAGTCTTTCACTTGCCACAATGCCTGCATAGTGCAGCATCAACTTTTCAGTTTCTCTAGGAGTTAAATGCATAATTAATCCGTCATCAATTTTTGGACTTCAGCCTTGTCACAAAGGGATGTTTCCCTGTGGAAAATGATGTTACCCTTTTCCATGATGTTGATGTAGTGGCTGTTTTCCATAACGAAATCCAGATACTGTTCCACCAGCAATACGGTAATGCCCTTCCATTCGTTAATCTTACGGATGGCGCGACCAATGTCGTTAATGATGGATGGCTGGATACCTTCGGTAGGTTCGTCAAGAATCAAAATTTTGGGGTCCTGCACCAGGGCGCGTGCGATGGCAAGTTGCTGTTGCTGACCGCCGGAAAGGTCGCCACCGCGGCGTTTGGCGAATTTGGGCAGGATAGGAAACAGGTCGTAGAGATATTCGGGAATCTTGTTCTTACCCACCTTTTCTCCACGGCCAAGAATGGGCTGTATGCCCAATTCCAGATTTTCCTGGACAGTCATCTGCGGGAAAATATCTCGACCTTGCGGGACGTAGCCAATGCCGCAGCGTACACGTTCGTAGGCGGGAAGTTTTGCGATTTCCTTTCCGTCAAAAACAAGAGATGTTTCGGGGCCCGTCTTTACTAGCCCCATAATGCTCTTTAGTGTGGTGCTTTTTCCAACGCCGTTTCGACCGATGAGGCTTACGATTTTTCCCTTGGGGATATCCAGACTCAAACCTTCAATGACGCGGCTTTCGCCATAATAGGAATCCATGTTTTTCAAATAAAGCATAATTATTCTCCACCACGACCCAGGTAAACTTTCTGCACGGTAGGATCGGCAAGAACTTCCGTTACGCTGCCTTCCATCAGAATTTTTCCTTCATGAAGGACTGTCACCTTGTCGGCAACCTGCTTCACGAAATCCATATCGTGTTCAATAACGATGACGGTACAATCCTTCTTGATTTCTTTCAGGATTTCTCCGGTTTTAAATGTTTCTGGCTTGCCCATGCCGGCGGCAGGTTCATCCAGCATAATGACTTCCGGCTTTTGCACCAGCTGCATTGCGATTTCGAGCCATTGCTTTTCGCCGTGAGCCAA
>JAKSIB010000072.1 GCA_024399065.1 Fibrobacter sp.
TGTCATCCCGGCCGTTGCTCATGTCATCCCGGCCGTTGCTCATGTCATCCCGGCCTTGAGCCGGGATTTCCTTTTCCATCAATCTCAGTTCCACCATCTTGTTTGGCACGTGTTCACCGGGCTTCACATCCACTTCCGTGTAGGCTACCATGACCACCTTCTGCAGGTCCGGGGAAATATGGGGGAACCAGGTATTCCAATGTTCATCGAAGGTCATCTGGGTCTGTTCGGAACCGTTGGCCTTCATGCGCCATGCCTGCATGCGGCCTGTGCGTACAGAGTTGAACCAAATGTATTCGCCCTTGCAATCGTATTCGGGGCCGTCATTGAGGCCTCGTGCCGTCGTAAGCTGGACTTCGTTTCCACCGGCGGTAGGAATGGTGTAGATATCGTACTCGCCGTTGCGTTCGGCGCAGTAGGCCAGGTGCTTTCCGTCGGGAGTGATTCCGTGGAGATAGCTAGGGGCCAGCGGCGTCACCAGCACAGGTTCGCGCCCGTCAAAGAAAATCTTGTAGATGCGGGACTGGCCATCTTCCTTGGTGTGGTGGCTTACGTACAAACCGCTTCCATCGGGGTCGAGAACGTGGTCGTTGTTGCAGTTGTCCACATAGTAGCTGGGGACCTCCGTAATGTCGTCTGCGGCAAGTTCGCCGGCAGCGTCGCGGACCAGGTCCATCTTATAGATGCGACCGTTGGAATTGTAGGTGATGTACTTTCCGTCGGCGCTCCAGTTGGGCGCTTCTATGACGCAGTCGAATTTCTTGAGGGTGGTAATCTTTCCGGTCTCGATGTCAAACACCTGCAGAATGGACTTGTTGCCGCTGCGGTCCCAGGTAACGCCAGGAGCTATTTCAAAGGGATAGCTGACGCCAAAACGATCACGAAGATTGTCCATCAGTTCCATCATTTCCATGGTCTTGTAATGAGTCATCTCCGGACATTCCCTGGCACCCTTGATTAGAGCGCCGCGGCAAGCCAACACTTCATACTCGTAGCAGTTACAGATTCTTTCCGGCTTTACGCTTTCTACAAGCTGGCCTGCTGCATCGTAAACCTGCAATTCTTCCATGTCGTTCAAGTTGACAACACGGATTCGACCTGCCGTTCCATAGATAACGCCTTCGTTGCGCCAAGCATCTGTAATGGAAGTCTTGAGGTAAGCCTTCTTGCCGTTCTTGTAAGTGATGTTGATCCAGTCGGTGGCATCCACGCCGGTATCCGTCTTGATGCAACGTGCGTCAATGCCCGCAATAGGTGCGCCGTAGTTTGCGCAATCCCTGCCAACAATGCCGTCGTTGCCGCGGCAACCTTCTTCATTCAAGAACAGGTCTGCGAAAGTCAAACTGTAAATGCCCAAGTCCAGCAAGGCGCCTCCAGCCAAAGCCGGATTCATCAGGCGTTCCACATGGGTGAGGGGCTGGGAGAAATCTGCTTCGACGCTCTGCACTTCGCCAATGCGCCCAGCGGCAATCCACTGGCGAATAGTCTGTACAGCAGGCAGGAATCTGGTCCACATGGCTTCGCACAAGAATACGCCCTTGTCGTGGGCCATGGCAATCACTTCTGTGGCTTGCTTCACGTTGGCGCAAAATGCCTTTTCCACTAGAATGTTACGGCCGGCTGCGATGCACAATTTCGCGTGTTCATAATGATGGGAGTGGGGAGTTGCAATATAAATCAAGTCTACTTCAGGATCAGCGACCAGCTCTTGGTAGCTGCCAAATGCCTTTGCCGCTCCATACTGTCCGGCGAATGCCTGGGCCTTCGTCAAGTCCCTTGCGGCTGCGGCGTACAGCTCCACGCCCATGCCCTTGTTTTCTAAAACCTTCACGGCTTCTGCCATCTTACCGGCAATATAACCGCATCCGAGAATTCCGAACTTCAAATTTTTCATGTTCAAAATATACTTTGCCACAACGTAGTCTGCGAAAAAATCCTCACATTTGTTGTTTACCGATGTGCCCTTATGCCGTTGCAGGATTCCCGCGAATCATCGACCTCTATACAAAATTCCGGCAAGGGCGACCACAGCTTGCGTATTCCACCTTGGAATGAGTTTTGTCAAAAATTTTTAACATTTTGTGGTCTGCGAAAAAGCCCTTTTGTACTTTAAAAATGTGGGCCGATGAAGGTTCACCAACAAGGAGGCTTACCATGAAAACGCTTAAACTGACAACGGTTCTGGTTCTCGCTACAATGGTCTCGATGTCTTTTGCTTCTCAGATGGTTAAGTCCAAACTCGGAGATCTGGATATCCTGGCACAGCGTGGTGGAGACAAGGTTATTTGCACTGCACACTTTGCCGACGAACTTACTCTTCTTAAGGAAGTCGAAGCTGACGCTTTAGTAAAGGCTGCAGACTGCAAGGGCTGGGTAGCTAAAGAAAAGATCGAAAAGGTGGCTAAGGCTGCAGGAAATACTAGTGTCATTCTTGAAAACTACGATATCAATGCATGGCTCAATGAAACCGGCGTGTTCGTGTTGAAAGATGATATTGAAGATTTCGAAGGCGTAACCATTGATCGTGATTTCCGCGAATACCTGACCTACACAATCGATCGTGAACAAACTGAAATGCGCAACGGTGATAATTAAGACTTTATTCATCCTCTCCTTAAGAAAAAGACCCTCGTTCAGCTAGTGCTGGGCGAGGTTTTTGTTTTGAACAATCAGCCTTGTCATGACCTAATGCTTTTTTACATCTTGTTCAAGAGATTGTGCTTTCGCGCGAAAAACTTTTCACAAACAAGAGAAAGAAAATGAGCCTAACAAATGACAAAGAGATGGACCATCTATTGCCTGCAGAAAATGGAATGTACGATCTTTCCTACTGCTATTCTCAAGACCACAAGTTTGCGGCCCTGCAGCTTACGAAGTATATGTCCTTTGAATACAGACCCGTTACCGCCATCCGTTTTGTCGAAAATGAAACAGCAGAAGGTGACGAAGCGGAAGTCCTGTACAAGGCTTTTGTAAAGTAACCTAGAATGGGAGCGTTTTTTTGGGGGGAGCCGCTCCTAAAATTAAGACGTCATACTAATATTTTTTTATTTTGTGGTTTCGTTATGAAGTGGCTTAAGCAAAATGCTGCGATGATTTTGGTAAGTGCGGTGTTCGCGTTACTTGCCGGAATTAATATTGGCGCCTACGCAAGTTTCGTTGATTCCCGTCAAGCACAGGAATTGCAGGGCGACCATTTGTTGCGTTATGGCGATGCTCTTCCTGTAACGGCGTATGTGGAATCTCGCGCTCCTGCACAGAATATTTCCACCCGGATTCTGCGGGTTGTTTCCCTTGATGGATTCGGTGGCCGTAACGCCTATCGTGGAATTTCTGGCTGGCACGATTTTAAAGACGCTCGAGGTGCTTTGGGACGTGCCGCTTTGCGGTCGGAATTTCCGACTGCACTTACGTTTGAACACCCGAAGGAATACTACGTCTATACTCTTGAGCGAATGCTCTGCTAATCCTTCTTTCTCCCATAAAGATTGCAATTATGCCGCGCAAAGAACTTGCGTTTGTTTTGGCGTGCACGCGGCTTTCACAAATTTTATAAACAAGAGAAAGAAAAATGAGTCTTACAAATGACAGGGAGATGGATGACTCCCTTCACAACCAATCCAACATTACCGTCAAGAAAACATTCTTTGGTCTCAGGGAGACAATCTTTTACAACCCGACAAAATCAAAAATTGATGGTGGCGACCTGGAGCTGGATCCTAATGATGGTGACAAAATCAAGGAATTGTTGGAATTGCCCGATGATTCAATCTGCGAAACGGTTGCGAAGATGGAACCTCTGCCTTCCGTAGAAAATGGAATGTACGATCTTTCCTACTGCTATTCTCAGGACCACAAGTTTGCGGCTTTGCAGCTTGCGAAATACATGTCCTTTGAATACAGGCCGGTCACCGCAATCCGTTTTGTCGAGAATGAAACAGCGGAATCACTTCTTAGAATTTTGCTGAAGTAAAATGGCAATGCTGTAGAGGCAAAGTCATAAATTACAAACCTTTTACCTAAGCACCCTTTACAAAAATAGGGTGCTTTCTATATTACATCCCGAGCGTTAGAAATCGTCTCCTGAACACTTGAGAAAATCAAGTGTTTTTTTTCTTTTAAGAGGAGATGCTATGTCTAATGACAACCAGAAAAAATTGAAGGTCTATCTTGATACTTCTGTAATCAGCTACCTGCATCAGGATTTATCTATGTTGGCAATTGTGCAGCCCACGGTCCTTATTGAACATCAGGAAGACGAGGTGTATCGTTTATGGAAAAAGTAGATATCTCGAAAGACTTTACTGTAGAGGATATTCATAAAATCCGTGAGGCTCATTGTGAGAGGACAAAGAATTGGTCTTCAGATAAAATCTATGCTGAAGCTCATGAGTCTGCATTGCGAGTCCAGGCGGAAATCCAGTCCCTCCGCGAAAAGCGGGAGAAGTACCAGCCATAAGTGCCTGCGAAGCAAAACTTGATTTAAATAGAACACCCGCCCGGCATAAACCGGACGGGTTGTTCTTATTTGTGTAAAGCTTAAAGCGTATAGGAATGCTGGTTTAGCCCGCGTTCCTAACCACTAGCCACTAAACACTAATCACTACAGAAGTAAGCTCTGCTTACTTCTGGTTCTTCTTGAACCAGTTGATGAGCTGGTTGGTAGAGGAATCGTGCTTGAGTTCGGTGTTTTCCTTCAGTTCCGGGAGGATCTTCATGGCCAGCTGCTTACCCAGTTCAACACCCCACTGGTCGTAGCTGTTGATGTTCCAGATAACGCCCTGGGTGAAGATCTTGTGTTCGTACATGGCGATGAGAGCACCGAGACGTTCCGGAGAAACGTAGTCCATCATGATGGAGTTGGTGGGCTTGTTGCCTTCGAACACCTTGTG
>JAKSIB010000073.1 GCA_024399065.1 Fibrobacter sp.
CAACAAGGTCAATTTCCTTGCCGTCACTGGTTCTATAATACCAGAAATTTTTCTGTTCCGCGCAATTAAAGGAACGCTTCATTCTTTCAAGAATCACAAGGTTTTCAAAAAGATTGCCTCGCAAGGGATCGCGGTTTAATTGCGACTCTTCGGTAATTCCTAGCAAGGCGCACGCAAGCCCAGTATCGTAGAAGTAGAACTTCGGCGATTTTATCAAGCGTTTAGTCCTATTCATGTACCACGGATTTAATGTAAAGCCGATAAACGAAGCCTCAAGAATCGACAACCATTCCTTCGCGGTCCTAACATTGATCCCGCAATCGTTAGAAAGGGAAGTGTAATCCAAAATGGAGCCGATTCGTCCAGCGCAAAGAACAAGGAATCTATGAAAGAGAGCCGCATCCTTTATATTGACAATTTGGCGAACATCCCGCTCAACATAGGTTGAAATGTAATTCTGGTAAAAGAAGAACCTGTCTGGACGTTCCGTTATATAGCGGGGGTACCCTCCCGAAAGAATAAGACAGTCGATGGAATCACTTGCGTTCAGTTCCTTGATTTCGTCCAGGGAAAAAGGCAGCAGTTTAAGCATGGCGACACGACCGGCAAGAGTCTGAGTCACAGCTTGCTGTAATGCAAAATTATTACTGCCCGTGACAATGAACAAACCCTTTTGATTTGATTCATCGACAATCTGCTGCATATAGGATAGCAAATGGGGAACATTTTGAATTTCATCAAGAATGGCCCCGTTCGGGATACTTTTGAAGAACCCTCGCGGATCCTGCAAAGCTCTTTCCCTGGTGTCAGGATTTTCTAGAGATATGTAGGGTTTGTCGGCGAAAGTGTCGCGACAAAGAGTGGTTTTCCCGGATTGCCTGGGGCCATGAACCAGAACGACCGGGTATTGCGAAGCAGACTTTAACAGGAAGTCTTTGATTTGGCGCCTAATCATGCCTCAAATATAAATTTCGCAAAAATGGTAGTCAAGTACACTTTTTGCAAAACTTTCAAATAAAGCATACGATTTTTGTGGAATTACCTAAAAAATCAGGCCGCCTTGCCTTGCAGCTTGACGGCCTGTTTGAGTTTAAATCAGGCTCGGTTATAAGTTCGATTTAGTCCTTGAGGCAACGCAAACTTTGACCGTAGCACTTGTAGTAGCCGTTCTGGGCCACGTCGGCGTCTTCGTAGTAGAAGACCTGATACCACGCGTAGTCGCTATTGTACTCAGAGGCAGACCACAAGCAGGCGTCGCTGCCCTCAGTGCGGAAATTGCCATTGTCGTCCCTGCAACCGGCGGGGAGCACCGAGAAGCCATACTTGTCGGTACCGTTACCGCTCTTGCCGTTATAGCCATTATTCCAGCCGCTAGTAGATTTCAACAACGAACCAGCGGTGCTGGAACCACCGATGTAGGTGTACAGAGTGCTGTACTCCTTGTTCGTGGGCACATGCCAGCCTTCTGGGCAAATGCCGCGGTGGGGGCTATTGGGGGTACAGGTCTTGCGATAGCCGCACTTGGTTCCTGCATTTACATTGAACTGGGCTGCGCTATCCATCACGGCACTCCAGGTATAAAGGCGACCGTACTTCTCGCAGTTAGAAGTTTTGTTGTCGTAGCACCAGCTGGTGGAATCGGAAGTGTATCTGCTGTTATTGAACTTCACGCCTACGTAGCGATAGTTCAGGTTCTGGGCCATCCAGGTCTGGGTGCCAATGGTGATGGTCTTGTAAACTTGACCGTCGCGAGAATCGGTCATGGACCCCTTTACAACAACTACACTGCTACTACTCTTTACCGAGGAACTACTTGCTACCGACGACGAAGACTTCGCGGAGCTGGAAGATGCAACAGAGCTGCTAGATCCCTCGACTTCGCTCGGGATGACACTAGAGGAAGGAGGTAGTTCTACGCTAGAAGATGATTCCACAGAACTAGAGGAAACCGCAGAGCTGGAACTACTAGCAATAGAAGAGGAGCTCTTCTCGCTAGAGGAGCTAGCA
The DNA here is from genome assembly GCA_024399065.1 of Fibrobacter sp. Taxonomy (NCBI): domain Bacteria; kingdom Pseudomonadati; phylum Fibrobacterota; class Fibrobacteria; order Fibrobacterales; family Fibrobacteraceae; genus Fibrobacter; species Fibrobacter sp. The sequence continues at coordinate 2,008 of JAKSIB010000073.1, forward strand.
ACCGACGAAGAGGACTCCACGGAACTAGAGGAAGTTACTGAGCTGCTAGATCCTTCGACTCCGGCGCTGCCTCCGCTCAGGATGACACTAGAAGAAGAACTGCCAGGATCCTCGGTCGGAGACGAAGTTGTCAAGATTGAAGAAGACGACACTTCAGCGGGATTTTCATCCCCGGACGAACCATTCGCAGAAGTGCTGTCATCGCAGGCCACAAGGCCCAAAGCCAGCGCAAACGCACAAGTTCCGAGAGCAAGGAATTTCTTTTTCATGAGCAACCTTAATCCTGCATTTTCAAGATTTATTCTATAGACAAATCTATAAATTAAAATTCGGAATTTTTCCCAAATTTAATTTGCAAATGTTACTCCAGCACCAGGTGGTACGTCCTACGCTTGGCGGCTTCGTCGTCGCACTTGATAAGGCCTTTTTGACATAAATCCTGCAGGTCGCGGTTGGCGGTATCCGAGGAGCATTTGCCAAAGTTCGCCCAGTTCTTGGAGTTCATCTTGCCTTCGTAACCGTTCAGGTAGATGTTCAGGATTTCCTTCTGGCGCTCCGTCACGGCAACGTCTGCAAAGCGGTTCCAGAACAAGGTCTTTTTCATCACCAGGATGACGCATATTTTGCGGCATTATTAGAGAAAAAATGACGCAAATAGACTGCAACAAAAAAACGGGCAGCCTTGCCTTGCGGCTTGGCAGCCTGGATTGGCGTTGCCTATGCTCTGGTTCGGTTATAAGTTTGCTTTAGTCCTTGAGGCAACGCAAACTTTGACCGTTGTACTTGTCGTGGTTGCGCTGGCGCGCGTCGTCGTAATTGTAGCGGAAGTACTGGTACCACGCGCCTTTGCTACTGTACTCAGAGGCAGACCACAAGTCGGCGTCGTCGCTCTCATAGTAGAAACCGCCATTGTAGTTCCTGTAACCGGCGGGGAGCACCGAGACGCCATACTTGTCGGAACCGTTGCCGCCACTGTACCAGCCGCTGGTAGATTTCAACAACGAACCAGCGGTGCTGGAACCACCGATGTAGGTGTACAGAGTGCTGTACTCCTTGTTCGTGGGCACATGCCAGCCTTCTGGGCAAATGCCGCGGTGGGGGCTATTGGGGGTACAGGTCTTACCGTAGCCGCATTTGGTTCCTGCGTTTACGCTGAACTGGGCAGCACTGTCCATCACGGCGCTCCAGGTGTAAAGACGACCATACTTGTCGCAGTTGGAAGCTTCATTTTCATAGCACCAGCTGGTGGAGTCGGAGGTGTAACCGTTGTAATTGTGTTTCACGCCTACGTAGCGATAGTTCAGGTTCTCAGCCATCCAGGTCTGGGTGCCGATGGTTACGGTCTTGTACACTTGGCCATCGCGGGCATCGGTAAACTCGCCATAGTCAATGTTTGGGTTCAGGTACTGCCAGGCGAGTTTGGAACTGCCAGAATCCTCGGTCGGGGCCGAGGATGACGAGGAAGAACTTACAACCGACGAAGAAGATGACTTCGCAGAACTAGAGGAAGTTACTGAGCTGGAACTTACTACAGAACTACTGGATTGCTTCGCTTCGCTCGGGATGACACTAGAGGAAGACACTTCAGCGGGATTTTCATCCCCGGACGAACCATTCGCAGAAGTGCTGTCATCGCAGGCCACAAGGCCCAAAGCCAGCGCAAACGCAACACTTGTCAAGAAATTCTTTTTCATTTTCCATTTCCTTGCAAAAATTTCAGAGAACTTCAAGAACGGCCTCTGTCATTATGCAGAATAGCTCGAGCGGATCTTAAAAGCCATGATAGCGAATGCTCCTGCCACGTTCATACTGGCCTTGCGACCCGCCATAGGAATGGTCACCTTCATGGTGGTGGCGGCCATGATTTCGGGAGCGATTCCCAGTTCTTCGTTACCCAGAATAATCAGGCCCTTTTCCGGCCATGTTACTTTGTTTATATCGGGAATGTCTTCGCCGGTTTCAAGGGCGATAATTTCGTAGCCGTTTTCCTTGTGCCAGTTGATGCAGTCAAAAGGATCTTCCCAGCGTTTGATGGGAATCCATTCCTGGCAGCCGCGGGCGGCACTTTTCACGGTGACGTGATCGGGACTGCAGCTATATCCGCTAAGGTGTACGCCTTCCAGGCCGAAGCAGTCGGTACTGCGAATAATGGAGCCCACGTTAAAGGCACTGCGGAGATTGTGAACCAGGACCGCAAACTGAATGGGCTTTTCTGCGGCTTCCTGACGGTCGCCCGGCTCCTGTTCCAGATAAACGTCACGTTCAAAGCCAAGGCCTGCGCGGGTACGGAAAGTCTTGTACAGGTCAATCATCTGGGCCTGATTCTTGCCCACCAAAGTTTCTTCTGCAGGAAGCTTCATCCATTCCGCGTAGGTTTCAAATTCACGACGTGCGCGAGGAACGTCATCCCCCAGCTGCAAAATGATGACACGCAGAAG
>JAKSIB010000074.1 GCA_024399065.1 Fibrobacter sp.
AAGGATTCGTTATATTTGCACCGATAAATTGCAATTTTATGGTCACTTATTTTGATGCATGTGAGATTCTTGAAATGCTGTCTGAAGCATCTGTAAAGGTGTTTCTGGACGGCGGTTGGGGTGTCGATGCACTTATAGGCAGAGAAACAAGAATACATAACGACATCGATCTGTTCGTAGAGAAGAAAGACTATGGTAAGGCCATATCCGTGATTACCTGGAAGGGATACAGAGAAGTTGTAATGGACTATACGACCGATAGCCATACTGTCTGGAAAGATGACAACGGAAGAATAATCGATCTGCATTGTTTCGAATATGTCGAAGATGGAATTCTATATGACGGATACACTTTCCCAAGCGAAACTTTCTCAGGTAAAGGAAATATCGGGAATATTGAGGTAACATGCATAAACCCGGAGGCACAGGTACAGTTCCATCTTGGATATGAATACGATGAAAATGATGTCCACGACGTCCTGTTATTATGCAGAACTTTCAATCTTGAGATACCGGAGCAATATAAAACTCACATCTGATTCAATATGCTATGATTACTGATAGTTATGATATTGAAACTGAACCAATGATCAATCTGTTTGATTTCTACGGCAGACGTGGAGATTTTGCAGATATATGCCTGATAATATTCTCGAAGGAGATTCATCGGCATTTACTTGATTCCTACGAATCTGAAATTATTGCAACTATGCCGGCTTGCAATGGCGATACGCATATCTATAAAACAACTTATAAAGGAGTTACGATAACTTTCTACCTGTCAGGAATAGGTTCAGCAGTAGCATCCTCTCAATGTCATCTTGCAAGCTGGCTAACTGGAGCATCAAAGTTCATTATGTTCGGTTCCTGTGTCAGTTCCTTGATGGCTCTGAGGATGGTATCAGAGCTGCATGTGCGCAAGGTCGGATGATACGAGAGATGACGCATCAGATGCGATGTTACATCCTCCACGCATGAACCGCCACAGAAGTATACGCACATCAGAGAGCGTAGAATTTCGCTATATTGATAACCAAACATAGTGCATCTCAATCCCAAGGTGGAATCTATGGTTTGAGCTAAAAGAGCATCAAATTGCTCCATTATTGAAAAAATTCCTCCAAAAGGAGAGAGTTTCTCAGATTTTATTGCTACCTTTGCCATGTCTGTCGGGTTTGATACATATTTTGATTTGCAACACTAAGATAGGTGAAAAATCTGACATAGCAAAATCCTGAGCAACTTTTTGTTGCTCAGGTACTTATAAAATAAGTTAAACTAAAATGCTGCGGAATTTAGGTATAACAACAAAAAAGCATACGTATGATTTCTATTATAGTAGCCGTAAACAAGAACCTTGCCATCGGCTTTGAGAACAAATTGCTGTACTGGTTGCCCAACGACCTGAAGCGCTTTAAGGCACTTACTACCGGACATACCATCATAATGGGACGCAAGACTTTCGATTCTCTTCCTAAAGGGGCACTCCCAAACCGAAGAAACATAGTACTGAGCCGTTCGGAACAACAATTTGCCGGAGCGGAATGCTATCATTCTTTAGAAGACGCTCTTAATCAATGCCAAGCAGATGAGGACATATACATTCTAGGAGGAGCAAGCCTTTATAAAGAGGCTCTACCCATAGCCGACCGCTTGTGCATCACCGAAATAGATGACGACAAGGCGCAAGCCGACACATTCTTCCCTGCCATCGACCTGAATGTATGGCAAGAAAAAAGTAGAGAATGCCATTCTACAGACGAAAAGCACCTCTACTCTTATAGCTTTGTAGACTACGTTCACAAATAATACACCGCAGATTACTCTTCGGTAACTTCTGCTTCGTCATCATCCGCCAGGTTCCGTATCGGCATCTGACGCTTGATGGCTTCGCGGAAAGATATGATGGTTTCTGAACGCGACAATCCCAATGGCTGCAACTTATCGTGAATGATGTTCAGCAAGTGATGATTGTTCTTAGCGTATATCTTTATAAACATATCATACTGTCCGGTAGTGAAATGACACTCCACTACTTCCGGAATGAGCTTCAAAGCCTCCGTTACATTATCGAACTGTTCCGGGTCTTTCAAGTAAAGTCCAATGTAAGCACACGTTTCATATCCAATCTTCTCCGGATCGATAACGAACTCCGAACCTTTCAGTATGCCTAAATTGGTTAGTTTCTGAATACGCTGATGAATAGCCGCTCCTGAAACATTACACGCTCTTGCAACTTCAAGAAACGGGATACGAGCATTCTCCGCTATCAAGCGCAAAATCTGTTCGTCTAACTTATCAATTTGATGATGTCCCATTGATTATCTTATTTATTACCGAGCAAAGATAAAATAATTCTTTTATAATTTAATAAGGATTATAAGTTTTATATGCGGTTTGGCTTTAATTCGATAGATAATCCTATCTTTGCAATTACAAACTCTGAATTATAAAAAAACAATTATTTACACTTGCTTTATTGGCAACATGCGGTGTAATACCCGCTAATTCACAGAATTTCGAAGACTTTTTCGAGAATAAGACTCTGCGTCTTGACTATCTTTTTAACGGTAATGCCAATTCTCAAAACATCAGCCTTGATGAATTGGTGTCTTATCCTGAATGGGCGGGCAGGCGCCACTCGCTGGGTAAGCTTCCGGTGGAAGGAAACGGACAGATAACCGTAAAGGATAAAAAAACGGGGACAATTATATATCGTACTTCTTTTTCAAGCCTGTTCCAGGAATGGGTGACCGAAGAAGAGGCTAAACACGTAACCCGTGGATTCGAAAACTCGTACTTAATACCTTTCCCTAAAGAAGATGCAATAGTTACTATAGAACTGAAAGATAAGTATCATAAAACATCGGCAAGCCTAACGCATGAGGTAAGTCCTAAAGATATTCTGATTCATCAGCGTGGAACGAAAGATATCACTCCGCATAAATATCTGCTGAAAAGCGGGTCGTTAGACAAATGTATAGACGTAGCTATCATGGCAGAGGGTTATACAGAAGCCGAAATGGACTTATTCTACAAAGACGCTCAGGCTACTTGCGACGCATTGTTCTCGCACGAACCGTTCAAACGACTGAAAGATAGATTCAACATAGTGGCAGTAGCTTGTCCGTCGAAAGACAGTGGCGTAAGCATTCCTCGCAATAACGAATGGAAAACTACAGCTGTCAGCTCTCATTTCGACACCTTCTACTCTGACCGTTATCTCACTACACGCAGCGTAAAGGCTATACATAATTGGCTGGCTGGCATTCCGTACGAACATATCATCATACTCGCCAACACAGATACATACGGTGGTGGAGGTATATACAACTCGTATACGCTAACTACAGCTCACCATACCATGTTCAAGCCTGTAGTGGTACATGAATTCGGTCATAGCTTTGGCGGATTAGCCGACGAATATGCTTACGATGAGGCTCCAAGCTCGCAATATCCGTATGAGATAGAGCCATGGGAACAGAACATCACTACCTTGGTTCATTTTGAAGATAAGTGGAAAGATATGGTACAAAAGGGAACTCCTATTCCTACCAAACCGGAAACAGACCCTAAGAAGATATACAATAAAGTTGGAGCGTACGAAGGTGGAGGATATACGCTGAAAGGTATATATCGCCCTACTACAGACTGCAGAATGAAGACAAACGACGGTCCGCAGTTCTGCCCAGTATGCCAAAGAGCTTTAGAAAGAATGATTTATTTCTATACCGAATAAAAAAAAGTGATATGATTACATTTAACCCTATTACTACAAGTCATCCGCATTATGCGTTTGTTGAAAACCTGCTACACTCAGCTTTCCCTCAAGAAGAGCGAAGAGATAACGAGTTTCAACGCGAAAACACGGATAACAACCCAAAATTTGAATGCCTTTGCATCACAGATCAGGAGACAGACTCTGTAATCGGACTAATAACAGTATGGTCGTTAAACGGATAATCAGAATCTTTAAACATCCTAATTAACTACCTGCGGATTTTAGGTATTATTATACCTAAAATCCGCAACTATCATCCAATACACGATTAAGGGTAGATTTATGAGTCG
>JAKSIB010000075.1 GCA_024399065.1 Fibrobacter sp.
ATTAATTTACGGTTAATTTTCGCCTAATTATACGTTGCGCCGCAGGCAAAAAGAAGTTTCTCCCCATAATCCTTCCCATCGCCTCATCGCCTCATCGCCTTATCGCCTAAAAAAATCGCCTAATAGCCTAAAATCCTCAGCACGAAAGGGGTGAGCAGGGCGGTGAGAACGCCGTTGAGGATCAGTCCCAGCGACGAATAGGCGCCGTAGGTCTCGCCCTTCTCCATCGCCCTGGAGGTGCCTACAGCATGTGACGCTGTGCCCATGCTCAAGCCTTGTGAGAACGGGTTCTTCACGTGCCATACCTCAAGAATCTTGAAGCCGAAGACCGCGCCGAAGAGTCCCACACACACCACGATGGCAGCGGTGAGCGACGGGATGCCGCCAGCCGTCTTGCATACCTCCATGGCGATAGGGGTGGTCACCGACTTAGGGGCCAGCGACACGATGACTTCACGTGAGGCTCCCATGAGCGAGGCAATGCCCACCACGCTCAGCAGTCCCGTCAGGCAGCCCACCAGTTGCGACAGGAGGATAGGCAGCCACTGACGTCGTATCTCGTCGAGGTGCTGATAGAGCGGTACGCCCAAAGCCACGATGGCAGGCTTGAGCCAGAAATCGATGTAACGGCCACCCTCCACGTAGGTGTCGTAGCTGATGCCGGTGAGTTGGAGGAACACGATAAGCAGGGCTATGGTCACGAGGATAGGGTTGAGCACCACCCAACCCGTCAGCTTCTGCAACTGTCGGGCAGCATAATAGACGCCAAACGTGATGGCGAGCAAGACAATAGGGTTACTCAGCAGTTCCATCTTCTTTTCTGTTTAGTCGTTTACGCAAAAACTGGTCGGTCAGTCCCGTAGCCACAAGCACCAGGACGGTGCTCACCACGGTAGCCACCACGATAGGCCACAGCTCCGCCTTGATGACGTCGAAGTAGAGCATCAGCGCCACCCCGGGGGGCACGAAGAAGAAACCGAGGTTCTTGATGAGGAAATCGGAGATGCCCTTCACCCAATCGAGTTTCACAGCCTTCATCTGGAGCAGGGCAGTGAGGAGCAGCATGCCGACGATACTGCTCGGAATGGCTATCCCAGTGAGCCAAACCACCAGTTCGCCCACGGCCAGACAGCCGAATATGATGAAACATTGTCTGATCATGCTTTTTCAAGCCAATTCCTTAATTCCCTATTTAATGTTGGCTTCATAATAATTAACAGGATTTTGTCCAATGGAAATTATATTAGTAATGTCTTTGCCTAAAAATGGTGAGTCCGTTAGTTCTTCACCAAAACAAATAAAACGTCCAACAGTTTCTGGCTCTTTTGAAATCTCCCATCTGGTTGGTTTGATAACGCATTGAACGATTCCGTTTACATGACCAAGAACATAGGCTATTTTATTGACCTTTTTAGAATTTAATTTCCAATATTTTCTGGTGCAATCAAAAATGGTCTTTCTGTAATAAATTGAACTCGGGTTTGCCTCAAAAAAAGATTTTTTTATGTTTACAAACATAAGTAATTCATTTCCGGATGATAAAACTGATTCAATTGAACCATTTGGAGTAAGTGGAGTGAATGCCATTATAGTTTTGTTTTTTTGTTTTTTGTTGATTGATGTGAGGTCTATTTGTTTATTTCATTATCGTCAACTTCTTGTCGGGAGTCTTCTTCTATTATTGTGAACAAATGATCTCCTTTGCGGAGTTTTCCAATATAGTATTTGTTTTTAATCAATATCCCGCTGTAAGGTGACTTTATTGTTGTTTTGTACCGTGGTTCGAAAACAGATAATTCCTTGATTTCTAATATAGGCTCTCCTTCTTTAACAAAACTGTTGTTTTCGACAAACCAACTTCCTATCTCTATGTTGGAAAGTTCGGGAATGTCTTCGAGGAAGTCTTTGGAAAGCATGTTGTATTCAAACACAATTTTATGTGTTGATGTTTTTTCCTCTTCTGGTTTCTTGCCCTTTTTTATAGTAAATAATAAATCACCATGTTTGATTACATTTTCAGGAATAATCGGAGTAATCCTTTTGTCTTCAACCTTGTTGGTGAAAAATCCTTCGTAGTCGGAGTAGATTTTTATTCCAACACATAAATATGTATTACATTCTGAGATGAAATTATCGTAGCAATAGTTACTAAAAAAAAGGTCGGTCAATCCTAATACTAGGACAAGGTCTCCGTTTGATACGAATTCTCCATCAGCAATGGGAAAGATGCTTATGGAATGCTTGTTCTTGCGAATGTCCTCAAGAGAAACAGCTCTTTTATCTTTTTCATTTTCCCATTGATTCTTGTCTGTAAAATTATGAGTTCTTTCTTTTGCTCTTTGGTAGAGACAATTGTCAAGCGCATATTGATTTAGATATCCATATACCACGCCATCTTTTATTTCATAATTGATGATAGCATCAATGTCAAGACGTAGCTCATCCTTCTGTTTTTTTGTAACTTTAGTGTTATGATTCGCTTTCCAAAAACACATACCTTGTTTTGTTTGATTGACATTCTTGCTTTATAGCGAATCCTCCGACGGTTCGATGTGGATGTTGATAACCATCTCTTCGCCGAAGGTCTCGTGCAGCCTCTCCTCAATCCTCACCGTGATATCGTGTGCGAGGAGGATAGGCATCTGAGGGTCTACGACGACATGGAAATCGGCGATGCTGTAGGGCCCGCACTGACGCGACTTGATGTCGTGCACATCTCTCACACCCTCCACGGAGAGGGCAATGTCGGCAATCTGCTGCTCCGTCTCATCGGGTAGGGCAGCCTCTGTCAGTTCGCTCAGGGCAGGAATCATCATACGCACGGCCACCACGGCGATGATCACGCTGATGACGATGCCCACCAAGGGGTCGAGCACGGTCCATTCGCCACCTAAGAAGATGGCGCCGCCGATGCCCAGGAGTGAGCCCACGGAGGAGAAGGCGTCGGTGCGATGATGCCAGGCATTGGCCACCACCACCTGACTCTTCAGTCGGCGTCCCACGCGAACGGTCCATTGGTAAAGCAGTTCCTTGAAGGCGATGGAGACCACGGCAGCCCAGAGGGCGATATCGTCGGGGGCCGGCAGCACCTCGCCGCTCATCACGGCATGCACCTTCTCCCAAGCCCCATGCGCCATCTTCACGCCCACCACGAGGAGCAGCAGGCTGACAGCCACCGTCGCCAGCGTCTCAAACTTACCGTGTCCGTAGTCGTGGTTGTGGTCTCTTCCGTGGGCAGAGATGCGGGCAAAGATCACCACGATGACATCGCTCACGAGGTCGGAGGCAGAGTGGACGGCATCGGCCACCATAGCGGCACTGCCACCCAACACACCCGCCAGAAACTTCACGACGGTGAGTATCGCGTTGCCCAAAGCACCCCAAAGTGTGATGCGCTGTATTTCAGAGGTTCTGCTATCCATAACGAGGGAGTGTAACGAACTCCAAAATTACTAAAAATCTCCTTAGGACGTATCATAATAAAAAAGAATTACAGCCTACAAAAACGCCCCGACGTTCGGCGAGGCCCAAAAAGTCGACAACTTTTCCTTCCCGACGGTCGGCGAGGCCCAAAAGTCGACAACTTTTCCTTCCCGACGGTCGGCGAGGCCCAAAAGTCGACAACT
>JAKSIB010000076.1 GCA_024399065.1 Fibrobacter sp.
GAAGAAAAGGAAAACGGAACAACTGTAGAACAGAAGAACGCACGCTATGAAAAATGGTTCCGTCCTATGGTTGATGAAATCATGGCTGAAATCGGCAACGGAAACAAGGAAGTAATGGCCATCGTCCAGAACTTTGACCTTAATCACGAAAGCCATGTTCAGGGGAACAAATGGTATTCCGCTGATGAAGCATACACACGCGACGTTCAGTACAAGCTTCTTCCTGAAATGTACGAAAAGGTACAGGACAGAATCAAGAAGGAATACGAAGAAAAGAAGATTCCTTATGTCGTAATGTACTCATCAGAAAGCCCTAAATTCCCTTCAGAAAACAAGGTCTACACAGTAAAGGAATTCAACGAAATCCTTTTACAGGCAGACTCTGAATTCCACAACCGCAAGAAGTATGCAGAAGAAAAATACGGCTCTGCAGACAACTACTGGGATCTTGAAAGGGATGACAAGCTTCCTGAAGAAGACAAGGGAATCCAGTTCGGCTACGACAAGACAAACTTCAAGTTCTTCAACATTCCGAATCCAAACAATCCTGAAGACACATTCTCTTATGAACCAAGCCGCTATGACATCGGAGACGGAAACGGCTCCGTATTCGATTATGTCCGCTCAACATGTTCACACGATGAATTCATCGAAGCATTGAACGCCCTCGAAACCCAGCTTTACTTCCCTGGAGTAACAGATTCTCAACGCCAGTTCGTTGAAAAGACTGTTGAAGAAGCAACCCAGAACCTCAAGGCCACCCTCAAGGAAAAGATGGAAGATCTTGATAAGGCCCAGAACGAATACAAGGAACTTCACAAGAAATGGCTCATTGAAGCAACAGAAGCAGACCGTGTTGATGAGATGCTTAAAAATGCCCTTGATGGCGTAAAGGATGCCTATGACAGTTCAATGAACGACGTATTTACAAAAGTCCTCAACGAATATCCTTTTGCCTCAGGCGATGTTGCAGGAAGTGAATTCCTCAAATACACAGCCAACGAAGTTAAGAAGATGGCAGTTTCAGAACTCTACCTCCCAAGCCGCAATGCACAGAAGGCCATGAATGCAGAAGATTACAAGACCTATAACTCAATCGACTGGGCAAAACTCAGAAGAATCTGGGAAAAGTTCCCTGCAAACGTAAACATGACCGCCTATGCAGAAAAGCTCCTTCAGGACAAATGTGCTGAAAAGGGAATGTCAGTTTCAGAAAACACAAAGGCAGTTACACCTCCTGAAACAACTACCGAAGTCCACTCAGACAATGAAATCCCTCTCAAGGAATTCATCGATTCAGACATGACATTCGATGAGGAAGACACAATCCTTCACAACAAGGTCACAGGCAAATACGTCTGGCTTTACAGGGAAACAGGCGGCGGTGTCGGAAAGTTTGAATATGACAGTTCTTTCAACGAAACTGCAAGAGAACCACTGTCATACGCAGGCATGAAATCCATTATCCGCGGAGCAATCCTGGAAAAGAATATGGACGAATGGACTGTCTTCAAGGACAAAAGATACTTCAAGCCATTCCAGGAAACTGAAATGTCTGAAGAGGAACGTGAAGAGTTTAAACAGAGTGTTACATCAGATAACAAATCTGTTACAAAAGAAACTGAACTCACTCCAGAAGACATTGAACTCTGTAAAAAGGTAATTCCGCCTGCACAGTTCAAATTCACAATGGAACTTACTGAAGGCGAAGAAGGTGAATTCTTCAGGAACAAGATGAAGGAAATCGCCGACACTTACCGCAGAATCAACACTGACAGTGAACTCATCAATGAAGACGGAACACATACTGTAGGTTTCCGCTACTTCCTCGGTGACACAGAGATTTTCCTCTCAGAAATCGACTCGGACGGAATCGGATTCGGCTACAACATCCTCAACGGAGACCTTCAGATGTCTGAATGGGGTTCAACTTCCCTCGAAGAAATCATGAAGATTCCTTACATCGAAATGGACTACCATGTTCCTGCAAACGCAACAATCGAACAGATGCTCTACTCAGAACATCCAGACTACTTTGCTGAATATGCTCCAAAGGAAGCTGCAAAAGAACTTTCATGGGAAAAACTCAATGTATTTTTTGCCCCTGCAAGTCTTGAAGGAACAGAATTCCTTGTTCCAAGTGCAGTTTTTGAACGTACAAAAAAAGAAACTGAACAGTGGGCAGAAAATGAAGCAACTTTTGAAGTTTCAGAATATGAACTCAAGAAAGAAACCGTTGACCGAACACTGTGGGCAACCCTGGACTTTCATAATTTCATTGAAACTGCAGAAAAATCAGGAAATACGGAACTTTCAGCTAAAGCACATGAAGAATGCTCTTCCATTTCAGAAGAACTCGCTTCAATGATTCTCTCAGGTGAAATCACAAGCGTTGATAACGCCCAGATTTACCTCAACGACAAGCTTCTCAAGTCTGAAACCTACAATCAGGTAAAGACAGAAGAACCAGTAAAAGAATCAAAGCCATACAACTTCTTCGTAAACGACACTGCTAACCTGGATCTTGGAATCGGTGCTGAATTTGAAGCTGTTACAGGACTTACTGCAGAACAGGCTGTATTGAAATACGCAGAACTCAAGGAAAAAGGATTAAGCCCATATATCGGACTCAACATTCCTGGTGACATCGTATTTGATGACAAGGAAGGTCAGGGAGCAGGTATCTTCACGGAAACAGAAGGAAAACCTTCTTTCTACATCGGTGACAATTTCGTAAAGGGACTCAAGGAAAACGATGAACATGCTCAGAACGTCCTCGCTGCCTACAAGGAACTTTATGAAAATGCTGACAAATACATCCTTGGTGTTGAAAAACCAAATTTTGTATTCGATAAGGAAGCAGAACTCAACAGACCTGCTGAACCGCTTAAAGTCTATACTTTCTCTCCATTCGGCTACGAAGGAACTATCGTTCAGGTTGAAACAGATCTCAGACGCGGAATCCCGGCCTATGACATCGTAGGAATTGCAGATTCTACAGTAAAGGAAACCCGCGAAAGAATCCGCTATGCATTCACAAACTCAGGACTTGATTTCCCTTCAGAAAGAGTGCTTCAATCCCTATCCCCTGCTGACCTCAGAAAAGATTCTCCAATGGATCTTTCCATGGCTCTCGGAA
>JAKSIB010000077.1 GCA_024399065.1 Fibrobacter sp.
CCGACCGAGGGTGAGGTGCTGACCGCGGACACGGCTGACGGCAACCGCGTACCGACCGCACCACGAACAGCCGCTGACGGGGTTCTGCACTCGTCCTCCGCTCGTCTTGCGCTCGTTCTGCGCTCGTTGCCCGCTGCCGCGGGCGGCTCTGCCGGGGGTGGCGCTCGCGGCACCCCTACAAACACAAAGAGGCCCCCAAAAGGGCCTCCACGCGACTGGTTACTATATCTGAAGATCAATCTTTATCAGATCCACCAGCCATGAGTTAACAGATTGGCCGCAAATGGCCGCTCTTGCTGTTATTTCTGCGGCCATGGCCACGGGAACTCTAACGGATATGGTCTTTGTATCTGGAGCCGTTTTCGGCCGTCCTGCGCCTTTTCTCGCGCCTCCCCAGGTACTTTGTAGGTCAATGGCAGCATCTACCACATAGCTGCCATCGATCGTGAGCTGGCGAAGCTCTCTACGTTTCCGGCTCATGGCTTGTCAGCACTCGAGATCTCGAGCTGGACGTCCTGTGCATCCTTGATACGTGAGATCAGATACTCATACGCGTACATGGGCCGGAACTGGGTCTCCTTGCAATGACGAAAGGCGGCGAGGAGTGCTACAGTACGCGCGCCTCCAACCAGACACCCCTCTGTGACGTTATAAAGGGCCATTACTTGGTTGTAGGTGAGCTTATACTCGAGGATCCTGGATATAATGATATCTGGGTTGTGGTCAGGATCCTTAACCAGACTTATCCGGCACTTATCAACATCGGCCAGTCCAGACTTGTCCTTCCCGATCTTAGATATCATCGCAGCACTAAAATACCCCTCCACTCCAGCACCACTATTGTGGTCGGATGGGGTTAAATTATCTGTATGATTGTTTAAATGAGTGGTTGGTTGTTGAGCTAAATCACTAACATCATTGGAGCGAGGTTGCCCCCCCCCCGTTAAGGTGGTTGCAGCCTGGTTGCTTTTTTGAGACTTGATTAATGCAGATTTACGTCCGGCCGCTGACAATTTGGCTCGTTTAGCCTCATGATCAGCCATACAGGCATTGAGCCAGGGCGAGGATAAGTAACCATCTGAGCTCAGATCAAAAAGATCATACTGTGTGATGACTCGCTCTACTAGGGCAAGATCCTGCTCATGGATCTGCCAGCCGATTACAGCTGTGTCGCTCTTGATCCGATAATCATCGGTACTGCGGAGGCATTCCAGGATCATTACATAGATACCGTAGCCAGCTGCTCCCTCTTGCATACGCATACGGAGTACATTGTCCATACTCGATAAGGTTGTTGGGTGGTAAAAATAGGTGTACATTGAGGTAATAATGAGGTTGATTAAAAGAGGGCCGGGAGGGAGCGACCCTCCCCAAGAACCTCATATCTTGTTGCCCTTGTCTCCATGTGTCGACGCGGCAAAGATAGGTAATAAACTTGAATTGTGCAAACAAAAATCAAAAAAAGTGCTGTACGGGTATTAAAAAAATCAGATCACCCGATAAATGGATGATCTGATCAACAAAAACTTAAACTTACATTAGCAAGATGCGACGAGATTAGAGGTCACCGTCTATAGACTCGGATGTCTTAAATGAGATGCTCACTACGCGGCTATCAGATAACGTTACAGTCACCCTGGCCAAAGGCGATGTCGTTGAGATGGTTGGCGCGGTCAGTCTAATGACATTACCATCACGCGTCACAGAGGGCTGCTGAGCCATGGTGCCGTTTTCGGCAATAAAAGATACGGACGATACACCATCTAACTTAGACGATGACAGTGAGATCTCGACGGCTTTAGTTGTAGCTCCTGACATAGGTCCGTAATAATCGCCAGAGTTGTAAGACGTGTTGGCAATCTTAATCCTGGCAATGTACATTGGTTGAGCCTCCGCACTCTGTGCATTTGTGCTAACTGGTGACAAAATAACCTCGGCATCTACACCATAGCTTGCGATTGCCAACTCATGCTGAGACTCTGTTGTGTACTGCGCGATCAGAGCATCGTTATTGAGCACAAGCTGTTGTGTTGATACCAGTAGTCCGTTATTAGCTTGCTCACTCAAAATGTAAGCAAAACCACCTATTGATATGTAGTCGGATGTGCCGAGGCAGCCCAACAAATTCTGGGAACAAAACTCAGGGAGGTAGTCACGCAGAGGGTCTTCATTCATGTCAGATAAGGTCACCTCATAGCAGCGGCAGATGAGACGAGGAGTTCCGAGGGCGTCGACAGACTGTTGATAGCTAACAAATGACAGCTGTTGACCAATCCGGCAATGACCGTTGTTGTTTACGAGTGCTAGCGCAAACTGCTGCACTGTGGTGTTGTCATCGATGGTCAATGAGCCAAGCTTGAGATTAGTATACCACGCAGACGCGGTAGCTGTGACCTCGATGGATGGTAGGCTGCCCTGGCTCACGATATAGCCAGCTGCAATACAAGCTCCTGCTGCAGCCTCTGCTTTTGTCAGAGCTACAGTAGCTGTGCCGATGTTGACGCTCATAAACTTGTTGTAATCTGACTGAGATCTTTTTTTAGACTCAAAGGCTTTTGGCATCCAGCCAGAGCTAACCTTGTAGAAATTAACTAGGTTAGACCACAGCACTCGACGAGACTGCTGTGTTTGAGATCTACGAGCAGATGTGCCGTAGTTGCTTCCATTAAGAGCCTGACGAGCGATTTGTTGACCACCGCTGATGTAGTAGGTAGTCTCACCAACACGGCCGCGACGCATCGTGTTTGCAGGATTTCTAACGATACCCATGATTGTAATGGTGTTAAGGGTTAATGACTAGGAGAGCAGCGAAAGCACTCCATTAAGGAGAGTGATAAGTGCGTTAATGACAATCACCCAGATAGATTTCTTATTAGACTCCGCCATAGTGATAAGAGTTTGAGGAGGTTAATAATACAATGAATGCGCGCACACTCGCGACAAATATAGCCAGGAACCCCGAAGATTAGCCGAAGAGTATGCACAAATTGCCGTTAAGTGTGCAAGTTTCCGCGAGACTGCAATGTAGAGCTAACAAAACGGAGACACCGCTGATGCACTCGGGTGG
>JAKSIB010000078.1 GCA_024399065.1 Fibrobacter sp.
TCCAACGAAATGATGGCTACCTGGAAGTTTGAACCGGTATCCAAGGTTGACTGGGAAATCATCGATTCCCTGAAGATCTACAAGGAATTCCTCATCAAGCAGGGTACCATCAAGTTTGACCGTATCAAGGACTTCATCAAGAAGGGCCGCCTCACTCTCGTCTGCGACCACGTTCACGGTTCTACCCGTCGTCGTCCGGCTGCTCTCCTGGACAATCCGGAATGCCTCATCACTCTCCGCAACGAAGACGACAGCCTCTTCGGCGGTATCGCACCGGAACCGTCTTCCAAGAACTTGGAAAAGGTCCGCAAGGTTCTCGATGAAAGCCAGAGCTGGTTCCGCCTTGGCGCAATCTTTGACCCGGATGGTGACCGTATCCGTTTCTACGATGGTTCTCGCGAAATCGACATGAACCAGTTCGGTGCAATCGCTTTCCACTACATGGCTACCTGGCGCAAGGAACAGGGCGTGGTTGCCAAGTCCGTTGCTACCTCCAACTTCGTGAACATCATTGCTGAAAAGCTTGGCGTTCCTGTCATGGAAACTCCGGTTGGCTTCAAGAACTTCCGCCCCTGGCTCTCTCGCACCGCCAAGGACAAGGCTCTCGTTGCCTTCGAAGAATCCGATGGTATCTCCGGCCTCAACAACACTCTTGAAAAGGACGCTCAGTTCGGCCTCCTCATCGCTCTTGAAATCATGGCTGTTACCGGCAAGAACCTGGGTGAATACCTGGATGCCCTCTACGAAGAATTCGGCCGCTTCTACCCGAGCCGTGCAGGCTTCGAAGTGGACAAGTCCCTCGTTGGCGCTCCGCTCATCGCCAAGGTGAACGCTGTTGCCGAAGCTGCTCAGGTCGGTGCTAAGGTCATGGTCGGCTCTACCGAGAAGACCGTCAAGCAGCTCTTGACTTTGGACGGCGTAAAGATTATTTTCGAAGATGATTCCTGGATGCTGGTTCGCCCGTCCGGTACCGAACCCAAGGTTCGTATTTATACCGAATGCCGCAATCCGGATGAAAAGGACCCGATGTTCGAAGCAGCCAAGGCCCTGTTCTACAAGAACTAAACCTTGGTGTGTTTTGGGTTAGACTTCGACGTCACTGTTGAATTGTTTGAAAGGAAGTAATTATGAGAAAATTACTCGCGTTTCTTTTCCTGGCCTTTGCCGTAGTTTGCTCGGCCCAGACCTTGAAGCCTGAGTTCCAGGCTTTCTCTGGCGCCTTGCTCAAACTGAAAAAGGCTGACAAGGGATTCCATAAGTTCCAGCTTACTGTGGACGTGGCTCCGTGGGCTTTCCAGGCTACTGGTGAAGTCATGGCTCCCGGTGGTGACCCGGATCTTTTGATCACAGGTCTCTTCGACGGTGAACTCTATGCGGTTCTTGCATACGTTCCTTCTACAGCTGCTGGTTCCGATGGTGAAGAATACCAGGTTGGCTTCTTCGACATGATGCTTTATTTTGAAGAAGAACCGACCCGCATTCGTAACCTGAAGTTCAAGTTGTTGCCTCCGGCAAACGACGAATGGGCCAAGGGCATCCTGAAGGATGCTCTGGAATCTGGTTCCCTGCTGGGTAACGTCTGGGGTGGCAAGTTTGAAAAGGACATTGCCCGCTCTTCTGCTAACCCCATGGACAAGAGAAAACTTGAAAACCTGCAGAAGAAGAAAAAGAAACTTCCTGAAGACGATGGCACCATCGCTCCGAAGAAGCGTCGCGTAGATGCTGAAGAAGAGCCGGCGGAAGAAGTCAAATCCAAGAAGAAAAAGAAGAAGTCCGAAGACGAAGAATCTTCTGTTTCCAAAAAGAAAAAGAAGAAGAAAGCCGTAGAACCGGCCGAAGAGGACGACGACACTCCCAAGAAGAAGAAAAAGAAGAAAAAAAAACTCGAGGATCCGTGTGACGACCCAGATCTTTCCGCAAAGGAAAAGCGTCGTTGCAGGATGAATCAGTAATATCTTTTTCCTAAAATTTTTTAAATTTACACCGAAACTTTTGAACCTATAGAGGTAAATTATGTCCGGTCACTCCAAATGGGCCACCACCAAACGTAAGAAAGCTAAGACTGACGTTGCCCGTGCTAAGGCATGGAACAAGTTGATTAAGGAAATTTCTATCGCTGCTAAGCTCGGCGGCGGCAACCCGGATGCTAACCCGCGTCTCCGTGCTGCAATCATCAAGTCCAAGTCTCAGTCTCTTCCCACCAAGAATATCGAAAGTGCTATTGCCAAGGGTACTGGCGCTAACGGTGGCGCAGACGTTACCGAACCGTTGTACGAAGGCCGCGGTCCTGCAGGCATTGCCATCATGGTGCAGTGCATGACTGACAACAAGGTCCGTACCGTTGCTGAAATCCGTAATATCTTCAACAAGAACGGCGGCGCCATGGGCGAAACCGGTTCCGTTACTTGGGCATTTACCTACAAGGGTATGATTGTTATCGATGCTGAAAAGTATCCTGAAGACCAGGTCATGGACCTGGTTCTGGAAGCTGGCGCAGAAGACATGAGCTCCGAAGACGGCGTTCACGAAATCTCCACCTCTCCGGAAGCATTCGACGCTGTTACCCGTGCTCTCGAAGGTGCTAACATCGAAATGATGAGTGCAGAAATCACTTACGTCGCTAACGACCCTGTCAAGCTGGGCCACGACGACGCTGTGAAGCTCCTCAAGCTCATTGACAAGTTCGAAGACCACGACGACGTTCAGGACGTTTACCACAACGCTGAAATCGACGAAGCCGATATGGACGCTGAGTAGCCACGAGCCGAGTGTCGCAGAATGAGCTTGCTCATTCTATGACCGAGGCGAAGAGGCGGACGCTGGAGCGAAGCGTAAGCGTCCGTGATCCGTAAGGCGAATCCTGCGAAAACATGCTTGCATGTTTTCATAGGTGAGCCGAAGGATAGACGCTGGAGCCGTTGGCGTAAGCGTCA
>JAKSIB010000079.1 GCA_024399065.1 Fibrobacter sp.
ATGGCTCCAAAGTGGAGCTGATGGAACCCAGGTGGAATCCTGGTGGAACCCTGGTTGCTGAATCTAAAAAGAAAGCGAACACAGAATATAATTCTATGTTCGCTTTGGGCTTTGTAGTGAGGTTTTTATAGCAAAGTATTTTTTTTATTTGTGATTGGCAAGTCTTAAAAATTAAGGCTTTTGTAGTTTGTTATAGTCTTTTGTTGTTTATTATTTTTTTTTAATCGTCTTTATTCATTTTATTAAATGCTTCGCTTGCGGTTTTATCAAGTTTCTTTTGTATTTCTTGTTTTAAAAAAGCGACTAAATCAAATATTCTTTCTTCAAATGGGTTTTGTGCACCAATATCTATATAGTGTTGTATTAATGTCAAAATTGCTAGGTAGTTTGCTAAATCGTTGTTTGTTTTTTGATTGAGTAAATTTTCTCCGAGTGCTTTTTGTAAATCTTGAATATCGTATAAATTTTTTACGTTTGTCGGATTGTTTGCTTTTTCTATGTTGCAAATATCTTGACCGAAAATTTCGTTAAATACCATTCCCATTTTTATAAGTTGGCATATTGTTTTATAACTAGGTGCTGTTTTCCCTTTTGCCCAATTGCAGACGTTGGAGGGGTTTGTCCCTAGACTTTCTGCTAATTGTACTTGATTTGATTTAATTCGTTTTAGAAAATTTGAAATATCCATAATTAAAATTTAGAAACAAAATAAATCGTTTTGTTGTGTTTTTTGTTGTAATTGTGCAAAATCACAAGAAAATTGCAAAAATAGTATTGACAATTGTTGATAATTGTATTAGATTACCAACAAAACCAATTGAATTGGCAAAAATAATAATCAAAATGAGGTTTCTTTTGAAAGGAATGAGTTTGAAAAATGACGTGTATGAGAGGTTTCTCTCTTTTAAGTTTCAACGTCAAGCGGAACAAAAAAAAAGAATTACAAATGATGAAATCATTTTGTTTTTGCTTGATATGGCGGAAAATAAGGGCGGTAAATAATGGCTTTTAATGGTGAGGTACTTTCTTTGGTTATTCCTGTAAATTTTTTTGTTGCACTTACTTACAAAAAGCCTGATGAACTTGCAACCTATATCAAAGATTTTACAACGGCTTTGGTGACTGGAGATTTTGAGCCGTGCGATAATGAAGCGGTAGCCAATGCGAAAGAGTTGTATGATTTGGGGCTTGAAACAAAAAAAAGGAATGTTGCGAGGGCTAGGAGTGGGGGAGAGGGTAAGAGAGATAAAAGAGAACAACGTGATGAATCCGCAAACGTGATTTAGTGGGGCTGTTATATGGCTATTGATGAAAACTACTTTTATGATAGGATAGAATTTGAAACGTCTAATCCATCGTTTGAAGATTTTGCAAAGTGCTTTTTTGTTTTGTCTGACCAAAATAGAATTTATAATGAAGATGAAAAAAAAATCGCAAGTTTGGTTTTGACAATAGCAAGTGATGAAATTAAAAATTTTATCCATGTGCTTTTGCTTGTTGGTGGCAAACTGAAAAAAATTGAATCGGATAGGTCTATTTTTTCAAATTTGAATCCTACTGAAAAAGAAATTTTCAAGATAGCCCAAAAGAATAATTTTCCCAAATATTTAGCTAGTAAGTTTATCTTAAAACATCGTGCCGATAATTGGAAAATAAACGGAATACCTATTAAAAACGTGCAGGGTGCTTTTGTTGCCTATTGTAAGCATATTATCAATGACGGGGCGGAATATGCAAGTAATTCTTGATGAAGAATATTATACATTAGATGAGGTTGCAAAAATGGTTGGAGCACACCCAGAAACAATTAAAAGAGAGTGTTGGCGGAAAAAAATTACATATATGAGGATAAGCCGTCCATTACTTTTTAAAATGGAATGGATAAAAGAATATATCCAAAGAAAGACGTTTTTTAAAAAATAGTCTTGTCTGTGGTTTTAAGTTTTTGACAAATTAAGAAAAAAGGGTTTTGTATGCTTGAAAAAGTAATGTGTGCGATTGGCTATTGTTTCGCAATTCTTGTAAATTACGGAACTGATGAAGAAACGGCTAAAGAGATGATTTATAAAAAAATCGTTTCTTTAAAAAAAGAAATAAACCTTTAATATAGGAGTAAAAAATGAAAAAAATGTTTTCTATCACGTTAGGGCAGGCGAAGGCTTTGAGGGCTTTACTTGAAGATAAGTTAACTAATTTGGAATTTGCAAAAAACGAAAATTATATTGAAAAATCGTTTTTTGGCGAGTTGCACAAATATTTTAATCAAAGAATTTCGGATATTGAAAAACAATAATTTCAAACGGAATTTTTAAGGCGGTCAAATTGACCGCTTTTTTTTGTTTGCGGTGGTTGCTGAATCCTGGTTGAATCTAGGTAGAGTTTTACCGATGGCTCCAAAGTGGAGCCGATGGAATCTAGGTGGAGTTTTTACCGATGGCTCCAAAGTGGATCCGATGGAACCCAGGTGGAATCCTGGTTGCTGAATCCTGGTGGAATCCTGGTGGATAGTCTGCGATGGAACCCAGGTGGAATCCTTGTTGCTGAATCCTGGTGGAGTTTTACCGATGGCT
>JAKSIB010000080.1 GCA_024399065.1 Fibrobacter sp.
CTTAACCTTCCGGCACCGGGCAGGTGTCAGGCCTTATACTTCACCTTTCGGTTTCGCAAAGCCTTGTGTTTTTGCTAAACAGTCGCCTGGGCCATTTCTCTGCGCCCCCCTCCCGGGGGGACCCTTTCTCCCGAAGTTACAGGGTAAATTTGCCTAATTCCTTGGCCATGACTCACTCGAGCACCTTTGGATACTCTCCTCGTCCACCTGTGTCGGTTTGCGGTACGGGCGGCGCGCGCCTGAAGCTTAGCGGATTTTCTCGGGGGCCCCTCCGTGTCGCTGTCGCCTCGGCCGAAGCCCCGGCGTACTCTCGCCGAAGGGCGGGCGCGCGGCACTTCACTCGCGCGTCGTCGCCCTGCGGCTTCAACCTGCCGTTCCGTCGGCAGGCGGACACCTCCTCGCCCCGTCCCCGCGTCGCAGCGCGCGCCGGCACGGTATTGTTGAACCGTCACCCATCGGCTGCCCCGCCGCTGCGGCGGGCTCGCCTTAGGACCCGGCTGACCCTGATCCGATTAGCGTTGATCAGGAACCCTTGGACTTCCGGTGTGCGGGTTTCGCGCCCGCATTGTCGTTACTCATGCCTACATTTGCCTTTCCGGACGCTCCAGCGCGCCTCGCGGCGCGCCTTCGGCGCAGACCGGAATGCTCCCCTACCGGTACATGGTACCCCACGGCTTCGGTGGGGCGCTTGATGCCCGCTCATCATCCACACCCGACCGCTCGACTAGTGAGCTGTTACGCACTCTTTAAATGAATGGCTGCTTCCAAGCCAACATCCTAGCTGTCAGTGCAGTCGGACCTCGTTAACGCAACTCAGCGCCCTCTCCGGGACCTTGGCCGGTGGTCCGGGTTCTTTCCCTCTCGGCGACGGACGTTAGCACCCGCCGCCTCTCTCCCGAGGAACACCCTGCGGCATTCGGAGTTTGGCTGGGGTTGGTAGGCGGTGAAGCCCCCGCGCCCAATCAGTATCTCTACCTCCGCGTGGCTCTGGCCCGAGGCTGCCCCTAAAGGCATTTCGGGGAGTACGAGCTATCTCTCAGTTTGATTGGCCTTTCACCCCTACGCACAGCTCATCCGGATCCTTTTCAACGGAAGACGGTTCGGCCCTCCAGCCGGCTTTACCCGACCTTCAGCCTGGCCATGCGTAGATCACAAAGTTTCGCGTCTGCCCCCGCCGACTCCGGCGCCCTGTTCGGACTCGCTTTCGCTCCGGCTGCGCGCCTCAAGGCGCTCAACCTCGCCGGCGAGGAGCAACTCGTAGGCTCATTATGCAAAAGGCACGCGGTCACCCCCAAGGGGGCTCCCACAGCTTGCGGGCGCACGGTTTCAGGTTCTGTTTCACCCCGCTGTCCGCGGTGCTTTTCACCTTTCCCTCACGGTACTCGTGCGCTATCGGTCTCCCGGGAGTGTTTAGCCTTGGCGGATGGTGCCGCCGGATTCGGGCAGGATTCCTCCGGTCCCGCCCTACTCAGGATCCGCCCCCGCGGTCCGCCGGCTTCGCGTACGGGGCTGTCACCCTGTGCCGCGGGCCTTTCCAGGCCTCTTCCGCTGCCGGCTCGCCGTCCTTCGGGCGTCCTACAACCCCGGCGCCGCCTTGACGGCGCCGGTTTGGGCTCCGCCGCTTTCGCTCACCACTACTCGCGGCATCACTTTTGTTTTCTCTTCCTCCGCCTACTTAGATGTTTCAGTTCGGCGGGTTCGCCTCCGCTCTGAGCGGATGGCAGGCCTCCTGCCTGCCGGGTTGCCCCATTCGGACATCCGGGGGTCGAAGCCCATTTGCGGCTCGCCCCGGCTTTTCGCAGCTTGTCACGTCCTTCATCGCCTCCGGGAGCCAAGGCATCCACCGTGCGCCCTCGGATACTTCGCGTATCCGCACGACATCACCCGGCACCCGGGCCCATCCGGCCCGGTGCCGCTCGTCTAGCTCTTGTGCTCTTCTCTCGTTTCTCGTTATCTCGTGTCTCCTTCCATCATGTCAAAGAACCTCGCCCCGCGGCGCGGGGCCGGAGTGGAGGATAAGGGACTCGAACCCTTGACTTCCAGCTTGCAAAGCTGGCGCTCTACCGGCTGAGCTAATCCCCCGGGGACCTCCCAGTAGTCCCGGGCAGACTCGAACTGCCGACCCCCACATTATCAGTGTGGTGCTCTAACCGACTGAGCTACAGGACTCCGTTCGACTTGCCTGCGCCGCGCGGCCTCCGCGCGGCGGGACGGCCCAAGCCACCCCCATGTTCCATCATCTACGGCAATCAGCCAGCCTGAAAGGACGGAAGGGCACCGACGCCTGACTGCGCCCACCCGCTCCAGAAAGGAGGTATTCCAGCCGCACCTTCCGGTACGGCTACCTTGTTACGACTTAGCCCCAGTCACCA
>JAKSIB010000081.1 GCA_024399065.1 Fibrobacter sp.
TTCGCGCGATTTCCGTCCGCGCTGAGGGAACCTTTGGGCGCCTCCGTTACTCTTTGGGAGGCGACCGCCCCAGTCAAACTGCCCGCCTGACACTGTCCCGAGGGTCGTTGCTCCTACGGTTAGAATTCCGATACGCCAAGGGTGGTATCCCAACGCCGGCTCCACGAAGACTAGCGTCCTCGCTTCCATGCCTCCCACCTATCCTGTACGTGCCGTATCAGAACCCAATGTCAGGTTACAGTAAAGCTCCATGGGGTCTTTCTGTCCAGTCGCGGGTAACCTGCATCTTCACAGGTACTTCAATTTCACCGGGTCCCTCGTTGAGACAGTGCCCAAATCGTTACACCTTTCGTGCGGGTCGGAACTTACCCGACAAGGAATTTCGCTACCTTAGGACCGTTATAGTTACGGCCGCCGTTCACCGGGGCTTCGGTCGAATGCTTTGGATTGCTCCGGACATCCTTCCTTAACCTTCCGGCACTGGGCAGGTGTCAGCACCTATACGTCAGATTTCTCTTTAGCAGGCACCTGTGTTTGTGGTAAACAGTCGCTTGGGCCTCTTCTCTGCGACCGGGCTATGCTCCAGAAGCAAGTTCCTTCACAATGCCGGCTACCCTTATCCCGAAGTTACGGGTACATTTTGCCGAGTTCCTTAACGAGGGTTCTCCCGCGCACCTTAGGATTCTCTCCCCGCATACCTGTGTCGGTTTACGGTACGGGCGGCGCAGTTCTAACTAGAAGCTTTTCTCGGCAGTGTGGGGTCAGCAGCTTCGGCTCCTTTCGGAGCCTCCGCGTCACGCCTCAGGTCTTCCGAAGGACGGATTTGCCTATCCTTCACCCTACACGCTTGCACAGGAACAACCGATCTCCTGCCTGCCTGCCCTCCTGCGTCACTCCATCGCTCAAACAAACTGCGCCGGTGCAGGAATATCCGCCTGCTGTCCATCTCCTACGCTCCATGCCTCGGATTAGGTCCCGACTTACCCTGGGACGACGATCGTTGCCCAGGAATCCTTATGCTTTCGGTGGAACGGATTCTCACCGTTCTTTTCGCTACTCATACCAACATTCTCACTTCCCATAAGTCCACCGTTCCTTACAGAACGACTTCAGCCCTATGGGAACGCTCCCCTACCCCGTGTACTGACGTACACAGACACAGCTTCGGTTTCGTACTTGAGCCCCGATAATCTTCGGCGCAGGATCTCTCGACCAGTGAGCTATTACGCACTCTTTGAATGGTGGCTGCTTCTGAGCCAACATCCTGGTTGTTTAGGAGACCCCACATCCTTCTCCACTTAGTACGGCATTTGGGACCTTAGCTGGTGGTCTGGGCTGTTTCCCTTTTGACCACGGATCTTATCACTCGTAGTCTGACTCCCAGGCTCTGCAGTATAACCATTCGCAGTTTGACAGGTTTCGGTAGCCATTACAGCCCCTAGACCGATCAGTGCTCTACCGCCTATACTTACTACCTGAGGCTAGCCCTAAAGCTATTTCGGGGAGAACCAGCTATCTCCGCGTTCGATTGGAATTTCACCTCTACCCACATCTCATCCTAAAGCTTTTCAACGCTCACAGGTTCGGTCCTCCACGCAATTTTACCTGCGCTTCAACCTGGACATGGGTAGATCACTGCGGTTTCGGGTCTACGTACACTAACTAGCCGCCCTCTTGAGACTCGCTTTCGCTTCGGCTCCGTGTCTTCCACTTAACCTCGCTAGTGCACGTAACTCGTTGGTTCATTCTTCAATAGGCACGCCGTCGCTTTCGCTCCGACTGCTTGTAGACATACGGTTTCAGGTTCTCTTTCACTCCCCTCCCGGGGTTCTTTTCACCTTTCCCTCACGGTACTATGCGCTATCGGTCGCCATTCAGTGTTTAGCCTTGGAGGGTGGTCCCCCCTGCTTCCCGCAAGATTCCTCGTGCCTCGCGGTACTCTGGATACCTACTGTACGTTCTGCCTTTAACCTACGGGGCTTTCACCCTCTCTGGCGGATCTTTCCAGATCCTTCTGATAGACTTCACGTTCCTGGTGTAGGTCCTCAACCCCACGGAGCCGTAGCTCCATGGTTTGGGCTCTGCCCTCTTCGCTCGCCGCTACTGTGGGCATCTCGTTTGATTTCTCTTCCTCCGGGTACTTAGATGTTTCAGTTCCCCGGGTTCCCTTCCTTTCGGATGACAGCCCATGACGGCTGCCGGGTTTCCCCATTCGGACATCCACGGATCAATACTTGCTTGCAGTTCCCCGTGGCTTTTCGCAGCTTACCGCGTCCTTCGTCGGCTGATGGCGCCTAGGCATCCGCCGTATGCCCTTAGTAGCTTGACTTTTCAGCTACCAGGTA
>JAKSIB010000082.1 GCA_024399065.1 Fibrobacter sp.
TAGTAATAGCTTGCGGTAGCACCGCCATCCATGAGAATCGTGGAACCGGAGAAGAATGCACCCGCAGGTCCCATCAGGATCTCTGCAACATTGGCAACTTCGTCCGCAGTACCAGGTCTGCCTGCGGGACACCTAGCAAACATATTCTTGTAGAAATCACCGCGAGGACCGTTAAATTCGTCCACAGCAAGGGGCGTTACGATAATACCGGGTGCAATATCATTCAGTCTGGCCCCGCGCTTGCCCCAGCGGCAAGCTTCATACATCACACGCTTTTCATTACAGCGCTTTGCCATTTGGTAAGCATGGAGCGTATCCTTGATATTCTCAGGTTTCAGCATTTCCAGTGAAAGCAGCTCCTCTGTCGGTGTAGTTGCCAGAAGCTCGTCTGCCTCCGCACCAAGCTGCGGCATACGCCAGCCGCTCTGGCTGGAAATGTGTACTCCGACACCACCTTCCTTTATAACCTTGCCGACCTCCTCGAGCAGCACTGCCGTACCGTACAGATCAACCTTCAAAATGGTTTCAATCGGTGCCTGACTGGGCGAAACGCCTGCGGCAGAGATAAGCATGGCGATCTCACCATATTTCTGACCTTCTGTAATCAGGGAAAGAATGGATTCCCGGCTGGCAAGATCCATTTCCATCGGAACCACATCAAAGCCTGCGTTGTTCATTACATCGGCCATTGCCTTTGCATTTGAGAGTTTCTTATCGCCAACAATAATCTTTTTACCAAAGCCGATACGTCTTGCAATCGCAAGTCCAATCTGTCCGGCTCCTGCCCAGAGAATTACATCCTTCATTTCAAATTCTCCTTTGCCCATGCTGCAACAGCCTTTTCGGATTTTGCTGCATCTGCGCCGTGCACCGCCATGCTTTTGCCGATCCTTGCGCCCTTGCAAAGACGTTTCAGGTCTTTCTCACTGCTGCCCAGGCCACTGCCCTCGTGGGTCATCAAGGCAAATACCTTTTTGCCGGTAAAGTCCAGGCGCTCCAGCTGTGAGAACACCGCGCAAGGGAAGGTTCCCCACCAGCAGGGACCACAGATGAAAATGTTGTCATAGGCTTCAATGTCTGCAAGATATTTTTTCAGCTCCGGACGAGCATTGGCATGCAATTCAGCCTTTGCTTCCTCAATGCACTTGTAATAATCGGAAGCGTATTCCTGTACGGTCTCGATCTGAAACAAATCACCGCCGACTGCTTTTTGAATAAACTCTGCACAGATCTCGGTATTGCCCTTCGACAGATTGCGGATGCTGCCGTTGACATAGTTCTCACCCTTGCGGGAGTAGTATAAAATCAAGTTTTTTGCCATCGTCTTCATTCCTCCTGCTATTGTTCTGATACTATCATAGTTTCATCATACTTATAAATCAATTCGGATTACTTATTGTATTGATAAGTGAAACTGAACGATATATAATAGCAGCAAGAGGTGATCCTATGCTGTTTCGACAGATCGAATATCTGCACGCCATTATGGAATGCGGTAATTTTTATATGGCAGCCGAAAAGCTGCATGTTTCCCAGTCAGCTATATCTCAGCAGATTCGCAAGCTGGAAGAAGAGCTCGGGGTACAGCTTCTGGATCGTCACAATCGAACCTTCAGTCTGACTCCTGCCGGAGAGTTATTTTACAAAAAGAGCCTTGTCATCCGCTCCGACATAGAACAGATGATTCGGGAAACAAAGCGGAGGGATGTGAAGGATTCCGCCAAACTCAGGCTCGGCTATTACAAGGGATATCATGGAAACGAATTTTCGGAAGCGGTATCGGAGTTCTCGGAAAAATATCCTACGGTAGAAATCTCCATCGTATCCGGAAGCCATGACGAGCTGTACCATGGAATGCTCGAGGGACGTATTGATTTATCTTTGAATGATCAGCGCCGTGCATTTTCAAGCTCATTCCATAATCTGATTCTTTCCCAAAGCAAGACCTACGTTCAGATTTCTTCAAGAAGCCCTTTAAGTAAGCTTAATCGTATTGAAGCCTCAGACCTGAAAAATCTGCCCTGCATTCTAATCATCAACCCTGCCGGTCAGGAGGAAGAACGGAAATACTACGATGAATATGTGGGACTGCACGGAGAATTTATCTTTGTCGAATCCATGCAGGACGCCAGACTCAAAATCGTCACCGGGCAGGGTTTTCTGCC
>JAKSIB010000083.1 GCA_024399065.1 Fibrobacter sp.
AAGGCTAAATACTAGTGAGAGACCGATAGCGAACCAGTACCGTGAGGGAAAGGTGAAAAGCACCCCGAGCAGGGGAGTGAAAGAGACCCTGAAACCATGCGCCTACAAGCGGTCGGAGCCCTTCGGGGTGACGGCGTGCCTTTTGCATAATGAACCTACGAGTTACCGTCACTGGCAAGGTTAAGCGACAGGAGTCGCCGAGCCGCAGCGAAAGCGAGTCTGAAATGGGCGTCGGAGTCAGTGGGGGTAGACGCGAAACCGAGTGATCTACACATGTCCAGGATGAAGTCCCGGTAACACGGGATGGAGGTCCGAACGAATAAGCGTTGAAAAGCTTCTCGATGAGGTGTGTGTAGGAGTGAAAGGCCAATCAAACTCGGAGATAGCTCGTACTCCCCGAAAGGCATTTAGGTGCCGCCTCCGGTGTTCCCTGTGTGAGGTAGAGCGACTGATTGGATGCGAGGGCTTCACCGCCTATCAAGTCCAGACAAACTCCGAATGCTCACAGGCTAAACCGGGGAGTAAGGGCGCGGGTGCTAAGGTCCGCGCCCGAGAGGAGAAGAATCCAGACCACCGGCTAAGGCCCCGAAATACTGGTTAAGTTAGACTAACGAAGTCCGGCCCCCAGGACAGCTAGGATGTTGGCTTGGAAGCAGCCATTCATTCAAAGAGTGCGTAACAGCTCACTAGTCGAGGAGCTGGGCATGGATAATAATCGGGTATGAAACCAGTTGCCGAAGCCGTGGGATCATTTATGATCGGTAGGGGAGCATTCCCATCCGCGTCGAAGGCGCAGCGCGAGCTGCTCTGGAGCGTTGGGAAAAGCAAATGTAGGTATAAGTAACGATAAAGCGGGTGAGATTCCCGCTCGCCGAAAGACCAAGGTTTCCTGAACAACGTCAATCGGTTCAGGGTCAGTCGGGTCCTAAGGATAAGCCTAGAGGCGAGGCCGATGGATGAAACGGTTAATATTCCGTTACTGACCGTGCGCGTGACGCGGCGACGGAGGAGTGACACGGCCGCCACCTGACGGAATAGGTGGTTGAAGGGCGTAGGCTGTGAGAGGGGCAGGCAAATCCACCCCTCGAGCTGAAACCTGACAGTACGGCAATCCCTTCGGGGTGCGCCGACAGTGCCGGTAACCAGACTCCCGAGAAAACCCGCTAAACTGCAACGCACGGTCACCCGTACCGTAAACGGACACACGTGGTCGGGTTGAATATACTTAGGCGCTTGGGTGATTCACGGTTAAGGAACTAGGCAAACTGACCCCGTAACTTAGGGAGAAGGGGTCCTCGAGAGATCGAGGCGCAGAGAATAGGTCCAGGCAACTGTTTAACAAAAACACAGGGCTGTGCGAATACGAAAGTAGATGTATACAGCCTGACACCTGCCCGGTGCCGGAAGGTTAAGAGGAGATGTCAACCGCAAGGCGAAGCATTGAATTGAAGCCCCGGTAAACGGCGGCCGTAACTATAACGGTCCTAAGGTAGCGAAATTCCTTGTCGGGTAAGTTCCGACCTGCACGAATGGTGTAATGATCCGGACACTGTCTCAACCGTGAGCCCAGTGAAATTGTAGTATCGGTGAAGATGCCGATTACCCGCGATGGGACGAAAAGACCCCGTGAACCTTTACTATAGCTTAGCGTTGATTCTGGGCATGTGATGTGTAGGATAGGCCGGAGGATATGAAGCGGGCACGCCAGTGTTCGTGGATCCGCCGTTGAAATACGGCCCTTTGCCTGTCTGGAATCTAACTCTCCGTGAGAGGACCGCGCTTGGTGGGTAGTTTGACTGGGGTGGTCGCCTCCAAAAGCGTAACGGAGGCTCCTAAAGGTACCCTCAGGCCGATTGGTAACCGGCCGCAGAGTGTAAAGGCATAAGGGTGCTTGACTGGGAGGCAGACATGCCGCACAGGTAGGAAACTAGAGCTTAGTGATCCGGTGGTTCCGTATGGAAGGGCCATCG
>JAKSIB010000084.1 GCA_024399065.1 Fibrobacter sp.
CGCTACCTTAGGACCGTTATAGTTACGGCCGCCGTTTACTGGGGCTTCAATTCAACGCTTCGGTTGCCCTGACGTCTCCTCTTAACCTTCCAGCACCGGGCAGGTGTCAGGCCATATACTTCATCTTTCGATTTCGCATAGCCTTGTGTTTTTGGTAAACAGTTGCCTGGACTATTTCTCTGCGGCTCTCCTCTCAGAGAGCGACCCTTTTTCCGAAGTTACGGGTCTAATTTGCCTAGTTCCTTAGCCGTGGATCACTCGAGCGCCTCAGTATACTCAACCCAACTACCTGTGTCGGTTTGGGGTACGGGCTCTGGCTCGCTTTTCTTGGCGGTCTTAGTCATACTCGCTTCTCCCGAAGGATAGGCTCAGGGGGCTATTCCGTCAGCCCTCGTATGAGTGACGACCGCGTCACTTTCAGTGCCAGGAGGTGCAGTAATATTAAACTGCTTGTCATCAGCATCGCCTTTCGGCTTAGCCTTAGTCCCCGACTTACCCTGATCCGATTAACGTTGATCAGGAACCCTGAGTTTTTCGGCGAGGAGGTTTCTCACCTCCTTTATCGTTACTTATGCCTACATTTGCTTTTCCAGCCGCTCCACGGTGGCTCACGCCTTCCGATTCACCGCTGCTGGAATGCTCCCCTACCGATTATCGCAAGATAATCCCATAGCTTCGGTAGTATGCTTATGCCCGATCATTATCCATGCCCGGCCGCTCGACTAGTGAGCTGTTACGCACTCTTTAAATGAATGGCTGCTTCCAAGCCAACATCCTAGCTGTCTCTGCAGCCGGACCGCGTTAGAACAACTTAGCATACATTTGGGGACCTTAGCTGATGGTCCGGATTCTTCTCCTCTCGGACATGGACATTAGCACCCATGCCCTCACTCCAGTGGATCATCATGTCAGCATTCGGAGTTTATCAGGACTTGATAGGCGGTGAAGCCCTCGCATCCTATCAGTAGCTCTACCTCTGCATGACTGCCACCAGGCTGCACCTAAATGCATTTCGGGGAGTACGAGCTATTTCCCAGTTTGATTGGCCTTTCACCCCTACCCTCAGCTCATCCAGAAGCTTTTCAACGCTTATTGGTTCGGTCCTCCAGAAAGTGTTACCTTTCCTTCAACCTGGCCAAGGGTAGATCACAAGGTTTCGCGTCTAGCGCATGCGACTCAACGCCCTTTTCAGGCTCGCTTTCACTTCGACTCCGCGGCTGAACCGCTTAATCTCGCCGCACACGACTAACTCGTAGGCTCATTATGCAAAAGGCACGCCGTTACGGCCAAGGCCGCTTCGACAGGTTGTAGGCGCACGGTTTCAGGTTCTATTTCACTCCGCTGTTCGCGGTTCTTTTCACCTTTCCTTCACAGTACTTGTTCACTATCGGTCTCCAAGGAGTATTTAGCCTTACCGGATGGTCCCGGCTAATTCACGCAGAATTTCACGTGTTCCGCGCTACTCAGGTGGTAGATAGATCGTCAGGTCCTTCGCTTACGGGACTGTCACCCTCTATGGTCGGATTTTCCAAGGTGTTCTGCTCGTCGCTGACTTTCACGTCTCTACTCCTATAACCCCGCTCGTTGCCGTAACAACAGCGGTTTGGGCTGTTCCCTGTTCGCTCGCCACTACTGGGGGAATCACGTTTGTTTTCTTTTCCCGCGGCTAATGAGATGTTTCAGTTCACCGCGTTGACCTCCCTTGCGGGATACTGTCGCCAGTGGGTTGCCCCATTCGGAAATCTCCGGATCAAAGGTTATTTGCACCTCCCCGGAGCTTATCGCAGCTTATCACGTCCTTCGTCGTCTCTTGGAGCCAAGGCATCCTCCGTACGCCCTTGCTTTCTTCTTCTTTTCTTTGTTCTTTTTCCTTTATTGGCTCATTCAGTGTTTACCCCTGAATGATCCTCTTTTCCAAAATGTCAATGTAC
>JAKSIB010000085.1 GCA_024399065.1 Fibrobacter sp.
CCGCGAAGGTGGCCGTACTGTTGGTGCTGGCTCCGTAACCGAAATCATCAAGTAAGGAATTTACAATGGCTGGTGAACGCATTCGTATTCGCTTGAAGAGCTTCGATCATCGCATGATCGACCGCTCTGCTCAAGACATCGTGAATACAGCTAAGAACACTGGTGCCCGCATTGCTGGCCCCATCCCTCTTCCGACGAAGATCCAGAAGTATACGGTGCTCCGCTCTCCGCATATTGACAAGACTTCTCGTGAACAGTTCGAATCCCGTACGCACAAGCGTCTTATCGACATCCTTGATGCTACTCCGCAGACTGTAGATTCCCTCATGAAACTTGACTTGCCGGCAGGCGTTGAAGTCGAAATTAAGGTTTAATAACAATGAACGGTATTCTCGCAAAGAAATTGGGAATGACCCAAGTATTCACGGAACAGGGCGAATGCGTTCCTGTAACGGTTCTCGAAGCCGGTCCGTGCGTGGTTGTTTCCCACAAGACAGAAGAGAAGGACGGCTATACTGCTGTCCAGATCGGCTTTGGTCTCAAGAAGGAACAGCGTGCCAATAAGGCAGAAATCGGCCACTTTAAGAAGGCTGACGTTGCTGTTCGTGAACACCTCGCTGAATTTGATGTCGCTGATCTCGAATCCTGGCCGGTTGGCAAGGAATTCGGTGCTGCCGACTTCGCTGACGTTAAGGTCGTCAACGTTTCCGGTATCTCCAAGGGTCACGGCTTCTCTGGTACCATCAAGCGCCACAACTTCCACAGCGGTCCTCGTTCCCACGGTACTCACAATATGCGTGAACCGGGTGGTACTTCCGCTCACTCCTATCCGGGTCGTGTTTTCCCGGGTAAGCGCATGGCTGGCCAGTTCGGTAACAAGAAGGTTACCGTTAAGCACCTCCAGGTCGTCAAAGTTGATGGCGACCGCAACCTGATCTTCGTCCGCGGCGCAGTCCCGGGTGCTAAGAACAGCATTATCGTGGTGAGGAAAGACTAATGGCATCTGCAAAGCTTTTCGCCGCTACCGGCGATTTTAAGAATGATATTCAGCTCCCGGCAATGTTCGATGCAGAAGTCAACAAGGTCTGCATGTACTTGCACATCAAGGCTATCTTGAACAATCAGCGTCAGGGCAATGCCAAGACCAAGACCAAGTCCGAAGTTTCCGGCGGTGGTCAGAAGCCTTGGAAGCAGAAGGGCACCGGTCGTGCTCGTTCTGGTCAGAACACCTCTGCTGTTTGGGTTCGTGGTGCTAAGGCTCATGGCCCGAAGGTTCATGACTACTTCGAAAAGGTTAACAAGAAGGTCAAGAAGATCGCTTTCCACTCTGCTCTTGCTGCTAAGGCTGCTGAAGGCAAGGTGATGGTGTTCGAAGCTCTCAGCTTCGCTGCTCCGAAGACTAAGGATCTCCTCTCCGTTCTCGTTAAGGCTGGTTTGGAACAGCGCAACGCTCTCTTCATCGTGAGCGAAAAGGACGCTAACCTCTACCTGTCCTCCAACAACATTCCTTGGTGCCGTTGCGCACGCGTTGCCGATGTCAACACTTATGATGTCGTCCGTGCTAACAACGTCGTCATCTCTCAGGCTGCTCTTGCAGAACTTGAAGGAGGCCGCTAATGGCTGAAATTCACGAAATTCTGGTTGCTCCGCACATCACCGAAGAAACTGCCAAGATCATGGTTGCTTCTAAGGATGTGAAGAAGTACGTTTTCAAGGTTGCCAAGTCCGCCTCTAAGGAAGATATCAAGTCCGCTATTGAAAAGCGTTTCAACGTTCAGGTTGAATCCGTCAATACCTTGATCAACCGTGGTAAGCTCAAGCGCATGCGCATGGGCATGGCTGCTGGCAAGAAGTCCAACTGGAAGAAGGCCTACATCACTTTGAAGGCCGGTCAG
>JAKSIB010000086.1 GCA_024399065.1 Fibrobacter sp.
ACTTTTGCACGTCCTCATCTTATGTCAAGCCACAATCTTTATTGAAAAGTATTCATCAAGTCTAAAATCCTTGATTTCGTTCGAATTTGGGCTTAAAACCGGTTTATAGCCATCATTTTTTGAATTATGAGGGCCAGAAGGTGCATCAGTAGCCTTTTTGGAAAGATTTCTCCATAGTTTCTGGATATTGAAAGACATGGCGAGTATGGCAAAGTCCATTCTGACCTTGTCTAACCCGCGATGACGGAAACGTCGGTATTGCTTGTTGAACTTGATCTGTCCGAAGACCGCCTCCGGTTCTATCGGACGCCTGCTCCTATGCTTCAGGCCTTCCTCTGAAAGCAGCCTCTCCCGAGCCTTTCTCTTGTAGGCGTTCAGCTTGTGGTTGACCTGTATGATCCTGTTTCCCCTGGCCTGGAAGCACCGGCTCCGGATGGGACAGCCTTCACAATTCTGCGCGCGGTATTTGTCGATGGTGGAGGTGTAACCGTTGGCGTTTGTAGCCTGATACCGTCCGATATGCGTCATGTGCTGACCCATCGGACAGACGTAGTAGTCTTCCTTCTCGTTGTAGTACAGATTCTCCTGACGGAAGGCATCTTCCCGGAATGGACGGTGCTGCTCCTTGTGGAACCAGTTGTATTTGACGAAGGCTTCAATGCCCATCTGCTCCATCACCTCATAGTTCTGCTCGCTGCCATAGCCGGAATCTGCACAGACCGTATCCGGAAAGCGTCCATACAGGTCAAAGCCAGACTGCAGGTATGACGGCAGGGTCAGTGTATCCGTAGGATTGGGGAAGAAGTCATATACCGTTATATACTGGTTCTCCGTAGAGATCTGCACGTTATAACCCGGTTTTGTCTGCCCGTTCCGCATGGCATCCTCCTTCATGTGCATGAATGTGGCATCAGGATCGGTCTTTGCGTAACTGTTCCTGTCGCCAAGGGTCTCAAGCTTATCCTCGTATTCTGCGAGCTTCTCCTGTGCCTTCTGGAGCTGTTTTACTGTTTTCTTCCGCTCCTTCAGCTCCTGCTTCGCGGCTCCTTCTTTTTCTTTCCTTGCCGTCGTCTCATTTATTCCATCGATAATCTTCCGGAGGGTGGATGAGTCCATCTCCGTGGTCTCTTCTGCAGGCGCGTTGTCCTGAGCTATCCCTTCGTCGATCTGCGATAGGATATCCTTGATCTTGCCTTCAAGCTTCTCCTTGTTCTTTTCCGTCGTCTTCTTCCAGACAAAGGTGTACTTGTTGGCCACCGATTCGATCTTCGTGCCATCTATATACTGCACGTCGAGACTGAGCTGACCGGCTTCCACAAGCTTCATGACCACCTGGACGAACAGGTCATTGACCGCATCCTTCAGATGCTCGCTGCGGAAGCGGTTGATCGTACTGAATGAGGGTGTCTGTCCTCCGCTCAGCCACATATAGTGGAAGTCCCGATCCAGCAGGGATGCAATGCGACGGCAGGAATAGATGTTGTTCATATAGGCATAGAACACCACCTTCAGCAGCACTCGCGGATGGTATGGCGTCGTGCCGCCATCCTTATAGGTTTCGATGACCTTATCCAGTTTTAGACCATCAACAATGCTATCTATAAGACGCACTGGAGCTCTTTGGGGGATTTTTTCGCCCAAATCAACAGGAAATATTGAGACAACTCCTGTATTATATGATTTAAATCGTACTTTTGTAGACATGTTATAACTGCCGCAAAGATACACATTTTTGCGGATATAAAAAAGTCCGAGCTTGTGAAAGTCCGGACTTTTAATTTAAATTAGCAAATAGAGGGTGTGTCTGGGGCTTTATACCTTTTGACACACCCTC
>JAKSIB010000087.1 GCA_024399065.1 Fibrobacter sp.
CTTCCATTTCGAACACGCGGTTGCGGCTGTTGACGCTGCGGCCCATGATCCAGTAAACCTGAACAAAGGACTTGCCATCCGGACTGGTGCCGAGGACGATGCCGCGACCAGGATACGGGTTCTTGGAAAGTTCCTTAAAGTTGTTTTTTGCTTCATCTGTATAAGACATGTTTTTACCTCACTGAAAAAATCTTTTCTGGATTCTTCGCTTCGCTCAGAATGACATGCGAGCGATTTATCGTTTCGGGTTGTAGTTGTTCATCAAGATCATTGCCAAGGCAACACAGAACATAATGACACTTCCAACAACCACCTGCTGTTTATGATCGTATTCGCGCTTGATGTAGCTCGGATTCTCTTCGTTCAGTTCCTGCAAAGTCGGACCTTCGGCAAGCTTCGTAGAATCAATACCACAAATTTCCGCGATTTCCTCTTCGGACATGTTCAGCGTACTGACCCTAAGGGAATCACACTTGTTTGCGACTTCTGCGGCAGATGAAACCGCCGGCGTCAGTACGACGCAAGCGATTACAAAAAGGAGAATGCCGAGAGCGCGGCTCATCTAGCCTGAATTATTCCTGAGCCAGCTTGTCGAGAATTTCGTTCACCATGCCCGGGTTAGCCTTACCGCCAGACTTGCGCATGGTCATACCCACCAGGAAGCCCTTCAGAGCCACCTTGCCGGCCTTGAATTCTGCGAACTGGGCAGCGTTGGCTGCGCAGACTTCGCGAACGATTGCTTCGATAGCGCCAGTGTCTGCCACCTGGACCAGACCCTTTTCCTTAACGATGTCTGCAGGATCCTTACCGGTTTCGAACATGTCGGCGAAAACGGTCTTTGCAATCTTACCGTTGATGGTCTTGTCTTCGATGAGGTTCACCAGGGCGCAGAGCTGTTCCGGCTTGATCTTCAGGTCAGCGAGGCCACCTTCCAGATCCTTCATCTTGGCGAGGAGTTCAGTAATGACCCAGTTGGCGAGAACCTTGCCGTTCTTGCAGTTCTTGGAAGCGGTGTCGAACCAGTCGCTGATGTCACGGTCGTCGGTCAGCACCTGTGCGTCGTATTCGGACACGCCCAGGTCGTTCATGAAGCGTGCGCGACGTGCATCCGGCAGTTCCGGAAGGGTGCGACGGATTTCTTCCACGAAGGCAGGATCGGTGACGAGACGGACCATATCCGGTTCCGGGAAGTACTTATAGTCGTGAGCGTCTTCCTTGGAGCGGATGACGATAGTCTTGTCAGCATTGGGGTCGTAACGCTTGGTGCACTGTTCCACTTCCTTGCCTGCGTCGAGCGTTGCGGACTGCAAGTAGTATTCGGCGTTCAGAGCCTTTTCAAGGTTAGTGAAGCTGTTCAAGTTCTTGATTTCTGCACGGGTGCCGAAAGGTGCGTCTTCGGAAGCGCGGAGAGAGATGTTACCGTCGCAGCGCATGTTGCCGTTTTCCATGTTTGCATTGGAAACGCGGGTGTATTCCAGAGTCTGCTTGATCTTCTTGAGAACGAGCACTGCTTCTTCCGGGCTACGGATGTCCGGTTCAGTCACGATTTCACAAAGCGGAGTACCGCAGCGGTTTGCGTCGAAGTGAGAATCGGTGGGGCTCATGTCATGGATGAGCTTACCAGCGTCTTCTTCCATATGGATACGGGTGATGCCCACGCGCTTCTTGGTGCCGTCAGCCTTGATAATTTCAAGCCAACCGTTCTTGCAGATCGGATGGTCGTACACCGGAAGACCACCAGTCTGGGTAATCTGATAACCCTTGGGAAGGTCCGGGTAGAAATAGTTCTTAC
>JAKSIB010000088.1 GCA_024399065.1 Fibrobacter sp.
TAAAAAATGAAAGTTTCTTTAAGTTGGCTGAAGCGTCATGTGGATCTGCCGGAATCTGTGGCAGAAATTGAAAAGGCACTCACTTCCATCGGCTTGGAAGTGGAAGGCATCGAAGAACCGGGCAAGGTTTACGACAAGCTGGTGGTGGCAAAGGTCCTCACCTGCGAAAACCATCCGGATAGCGACCACCTCCACATCACCACCGTCAACAACGGCACTGAAACCATCCAGATCGTTTGCGGCGCACCTAACGTTGCTGCAGGCCAGACAGTTGTTCTTGCTCCCATCGGTGCAGAACTGCCCATGAGCGACGGCACTGTCCTCAAGATGAAGAAGTCCAAGATCCGCGGCGTGGAAAGTTTCGGCATGATTTGCGCCGAAGACGAAATCGGTCTTTCCGACGACCATGGCGGCATCATGGTTCTGGATGACTCCATTCCCGCAGGCACCCCGTTTGTAAGCCTGGGCATGTACGACGTCTGTTTCGAACTGAACGTCACCCCCAACCGTCCGGACGCTCTTTGCCACCGCGGTGTTGCCCGCGAACTGGCTGCCAAGTTTAACCGCCCCCTGAAGCCCCTCTCCTACAACCTGGTAGAAGAAGCCGATGCAGCCTCCTCCGCAGTTTCCGTGGAAGTGGTTCCCGGTTGCGGTTGCTCCCGCTATACCGCCCGCGTCATCAAGGGCGTAGAAGTCAAGCAGAGCCCCAGCTGGCTCGCCAAGCTTTTGCACACCGTTGGCATGAACTCCATCAACAACGTGGTGGACATCACCAACTTCATCCTCATGGACGTGGGCCAGCCTCTCCATAGCTTCGACATGGACCAGCTGAAGGGTTCCATGATCAAGGTCCGCCGTGCCGTGAAGGGCGAAAAGATTCAGACCATCGACCACACCGACCACGAACTCACAGAAGCCGAACTGGTCATCTGCGATGGCGACCGTCCCGTAGCCGTAGCCGGCACCATGGGCGGTGTAGAATCCGAAATTATCGACGCCACCAAGAACGTTCTTCTGGAAAGCGCCTACTTCAACCCCACCATCGTCCGTAAGCAGGCCAAGCGCCTGGGAATCGGCTCCGATTCCAGCTACCGTTTTGAACGCGGTATCGACACCACCACCCAGGACGAATACAGCAAGTACGCTTGCGCCATGATCCAGGAAGTGGCTGGCGGCAAGGTCCTGAAGGGCTGCGTGGAATACACCGGCGACGACCACCAGAAGGAACTTACAAAGATTGACCTTCGCGTTTCCCGCGTTGCAAAGATCATCGGCATGGACATTGCAGCCGACGTAATCCGCAAGCATCTTACCAGCATCAACCTGAACCTGGTTGCAGAAAATGGCGAGACCATGACCTTCGAAATTCCGGGCAACCGTCCGGACCTGGAACGCGAAGTGGACCTCATCGAAGAAGTGGCCCGCCTCGTAGGTTTCGACAACATTCCTTACAGCCTGCCCAAGTTCACCATGCAGCCCAACGAACTTCCGGCTGTAGAACAGATGAACAGAAAGATCCGCAGAACTCTTTCTGCCATGGGTCTCCATGAATGCTTGAACCTGCGCTTTACCAGCAAGGCTCGCACCGAGGCACTCTTTGGCACCGACGCTTCTGACCGTCGTGCAAACCCCGCAGCACTTCTGAACCCCCTGTCCGAAGAACTGGGCGTTGTTCCTACTTCTCTTCTCCCCAACTTGCTGAAGAACGTTGCTGAAAACGAAAAGAACCGTCCGGGTTCCGTTCGCTTGTTCGAAGTGGCCAAGGGCCAGTTCAAGCGTGAACGCGCCG
>JAKSIB010000089.1 GCA_024399065.1 Fibrobacter sp.
TTCGTTTTCCGACCTCTCACACCACCGTACGTGCCGTTCGGCATACGGCGGTTCTTCATTGTTCAGTGCAATTTGACATAGTAGTCCATAAGGCACGGGTACCCTGCCCTGCGTAGCATTTCGTTTGTTGCCGCGTGGTGCATTATACCCTCGGCGTTTGCCCAGTACCCTTTCCTGCTGTTCCCGTAGATTCTTGCCCAGTATGGTTTGATTCCACACTTGACAAGGTTCTTGACGCGTGCGCTCGGTTTCTTCCAGCTTTTCCATATACACATCCGTATGCGTCTGCGTAGCCACTCATCCATCCTTTCAAGGTATTTCTTGGCATCCGCAAGTTTGAAGTAGTTCACCCATCCGCGAATGGTTTGATGTAACGCCTCTTTCCTGCGCTCATAGCCCATCCCATTGCTCCTGCCCGTGATGAGTTTGAGTTTCGCCCTCATCTTTTGCAGGCTCTTGGGATGGATGCGAAGCCTTCACATACCATCAAGTGGACGTTTGTAGAACGAGTAGCCGAGGAACTTCATCTCGCGAGCGCTGCCGACCTCCGTCTTTTCGCGATTGACCTTCAAGTGAAGTCTCTTCTCGATGAAGTTGGTCAGTCCTTCGCACACTCTTTCCGCTCCGCGTCTGCTCTTGCAGAAGATAAGACTATCGTCTGCATACCTTACAAACGGGTGACCTCGTTTCTCCAACTCCTTGTCCAGCTCGTTCAGAACGATGTTACTCAACAATGGGCTGAGTGGGCCTCCTTGCGGTGTCCCCTCGGGAGTCGGATGGTATACTCCGTCTATCATCACCCCTGCATAGAGATACTTGTGTATAAGACTTATCACCCTGCCGTCCTTGACGGTATGGGAAAGAAGTTCTATCAGGTAGCTCTGGTTCACGGTGTCGAAGAAGCGTTCGAGGTCAATGCCGACTGCGTACTCGTAGCCGTCATTGAGTATACTCTGCGCTTTCTTCAAGGCATCGTGAGCACTGCGTCCGGGACGGAAGCCGAAGCTCCCTTCGCTGAACTGGGGTTCATACATCGGAGACAGCACCTGCGCTATGCTCTGCTGGATTACGCGGTCTACCAAGGTGGGTATTCCCAGCTTGCGCGTCTTTCCGTTGTCTTTCGGGATTTCCACACGCCGCACGGGTTGCGGCTTGTATTTCCCGTTCAAGAGAGATTCCTTGAGTTCATCCTTGTGGAGTTTCAAGTATGGAAGCAACTCTTTCGCTTCCATCGAGTCGACACCTCCGCTCCCGCCGTTCGATATGACCTTCCTATATGCTCGGTTCATATTATAGGGAGATACGATGAGTTCCATCAAGTGCTTCTCATCTATCTGCACTTCGACAAGTTCGTTTTCTGTTATCTCCATAAAAGTCTGCACTCCTGCAAGTCTTTCGGCTTCCAGCCTATCCCCTTGCAGGCAGTCTGCGGCTCCTGCCGCAATTTTCTGCTCTCGTTCTCTCATAAAGTTCCTTTCTACAAACTTATCCAATAAAGTTCGGTCCTTCCCTGCGTGCCGATATTAGGCAGGTACTATGACCTCTGCTGACTCCTCGCAGTTCGTTGTTACTGCAAGGCGATTTTTTTTTCTTTTTTTTTTTTTTTCGCCTCGTCTGCGAGGCCTCTCCAGTTATGGACGTACTCTTTCCATC
>JAKSIB010000090.1 GCA_024399065.1 Fibrobacter sp.
TTAGGACCCGACTGACCCCGGGATGATTAGCATTGCCCGGGAAACCTTAGTCTTTCGGCGGGGGGGCCTCTCACCCCCCTAATCGTTACTTATACCTACATTTGCTTTTCCATGCGCTCCAACGGGGGTCGTCCCCCATCTTCAAGGCGCATGGAATGCTCCCCTACCGATACTTTTCTATGCTATCCCGCGCCTTCGGTATCCGGCTTGATACCCGATTATTATCCATGCAGAGACCCTCGACTAGTGAGCTGTTACGCACTCTTTGAATGAATGGCTGCTTCCAAGCCAACATCCTAGCTGTCACGGGGACCACACTTCGTTAGACTAACTTAGACAGAACTCCGGGACCTTAGACGGCGGTCTGGATTCTTCTCCTCTCGGGGACGGACCTTAGCACCCGCCCCCTTACTGCACGGCTGCGGACCATATGCATTCGGAGTTCGTCAGGACTTGATAGGCGGTGAAGCCCTCGCATCCTATCGGTCGCTCTACCTCTCATGCTGAACACAGCACGCGGCACCTAAATGCCTTTCGGGGAGTACGAGCTATCTCCAAGTTTGATTGGCCTTTCACTCCTACACACACCTCATCCAGAAGCTTTTCAACGCTTATTGGTGCGGTCCTCCATCCCGTGTTACCGGGACTTCAACCTGGACATGTGTAGATCACTTGGTTTCGCGTCCACCTCCGACGACTCGACGCCCTCTTCAGGCTCGCTTTCACTACGGCTCGGTGACTTAATCACTTAACCTTGCCGACGACGGTGACTCGTAGGTTCATTATGCAAAAGGCACGCCGTCACATGCAAGAGCATGCTCCGACCGCTTGTAGGCGCATGGTTTCAGGAACTATTTCACTCCCCTTGTCGGGGTTCTTTTCACCTTTCCCTCACGGTACTAGTGCACTATCGGTCTCACAGGAGTATTTAGCCTTACCGGATGGTCCCGGCAGATTCGCGCAGAATTCCACGTGTTCCGCGTTACTCAGGATACCACTAGGCCTCGATTCGCTTCACATACGGGGCTGTCACCCTCTATGGCCGTTCTTTCCAGAACGTTCCGTTCACGTCTCGAGTACCACGTCGCGGTCCTACAACCCCGGCATTGCGTTGCCACAACGCCGGTTTGGGCTCTTCCCCGGTCGCTCGCCACTACTGGGGGAATCATTGTTATTTTCTCTTCCTGCAGGTACTAAGATGTTTCAGTTCCCTGCGTTCGCCTCCTGCATTAGTAGGATAATAGACTGAGTCTATTGGGTTGTCCCATTCGGAAATCCGCGGATCAAGGGATATTTGCTCCTACCCGCGGCTTATCGCAGCTTATCACGTCCTTCATCGCCTCTGTGAGCCAAGGCATCCGCCATGCGCCCTTTCTTACTTTCTTCGAGATTCTTGCAGACGGAAATCGCACAAGTTCGGAAAACTCTTGCTCATCCGTTCGCATAAGTAACTCATACTTTCAGCTGTAAATTGCTATTTCATCTACTGGCTGTCCGGGTGGACAGCAGTGGAACGAAGTTTCTTTACTGTTTTGCTTTTGTCTCAATATTTCAAAGATCAACCGCGAACAATACGTTCGCATGGTGGAGAATAACGGACTCGAACCGTTGACCCCCTGCGTGCAAAGCAGGTGCTC
>JAKSIB010000091.1 GCA_024399065.1 Fibrobacter sp.
TCACCGACAGGGGTCTGCAGACGAAAGCCCCAGGGGTGAATAGATTTTTCAAAATGAGCCAGATTTCAGAAAGGACAAGACAAAGTTCCCTTAAGAACTTCATCACGTTCTTGACGAAGTAGCAAGCCCCTATCCAGCTAGCTGCCGTTTCGGGCAATTTGGCTCGAATGTTATCTGCCCGATACACTCGCTTGCCAGTTCCAAAGGTGGCTTCAATCTCATTTCGGTCTCCGACAGCCTGAGCCATCTTGGATAGTTCCTCTGGAGCCTTAGGTTCCTTTTTAGGCCTGCCTAATGGTTTGCAATAAGAAGCTATCTCGTACTCCTTGAAGAGTTGTCTGTTTGCCCTGTTCATATAGATCTTATCACATAGGACAGTAGCAGGAAGATAACCAAAACGTTCTTTGTAAAGTTTGATTTGAAGTTCTACATCCGACTCTTCATTGTAGGCATCCCAACTCAGGTGATCTACAAAAGTATATCCGTTGACGATGCTTGCACCTATCTTGGCACCAAACTCGACCTTGGCTTTGGCCTTGCCTCTTACGATGGGGCGGATATGAGGCTGGAAGATACTGATGATTCTGTCCGCACATTGATGTGTCCCCTGCTGGAGCATTTCCATCTGCTGATAGTACATCTTTATGATTGCTCCTACCGTATTCCGTTCATTCCTCATGAAGGAATCCAAACGCTCGGTATTTGGAGAAACGAGATTCACAAACGATTGAATATCATGCTTCAAGTAATAAAGAAGCATTCGTTTGGTGCTCTTTATCTCCGAAGTCTTCTTGGTCTTTTTCTTGATCAAGTTAAGATATTCGAAACGGGCCGATTTGTAATGACA
Source organism: Fibrobacter sp. (assembly GCA_024399065.1). Classification (NCBI taxonomy): domain Bacteria; kingdom Pseudomonadati; phylum Fibrobacterota; class Fibrobacteria; order Fibrobacterales; family Fibrobacteraceae; genus Fibrobacter; species Fibrobacter sp. Next base: position 848 of record JAKSIB010000091.1, read on the forward strand.
TTCCGGAAGAGGAAGGGATAAGGCCTTACAGAGTGTAGCTATATATCGATTGATGGTTTTGCATCCATCATGGATAATATCGACATCGACAGGATAACGCACCTCGGCATTGCTGCAGGTGGCATCTATCTTCAAAACTCCCTTGTGGATTCTATCCTGACTGTCGGTGAATTCCTCTCCGAAGTCATGCGTAGAATCAGACTGTCCCGGTGTTTGTGGTTTGTCATCATCTTCGGATTCCGACTCCTTTTTGCGCCTTTCTGCGTCCTCCTGCATTTTGATCTGTTTCTCCAGAAGTGCGACGCTCATTTCATTGAAGTCCTCTTCTCCAAGACGCTTGCGGATTGTAACAAACAGGGAAGGATCAAAGATCGGCTTGTCTGTGAATTCTGTCAATCCAACGAAATACTGCATGTATGGATTTTCCTGGATCATCTGAATCGTTTCTGCATCCGACAAGGACAGTTTCTTCTTGATAATGGTAGCACCTATAATCATGCGGGCAGGTTTGTTGCCTGCTCCTTTCTTGCCATTATTAAGCTTGGAATTGTAGAGTTTCTCTATCTTTGCCCAGGGGAGTAGATCTCCCAACTGGACCCATCTATTGCTCTTGCTCAAGCCCTCCAATGAGGACCGGAACTCGTCAATAGTGAGCTGTTTTGACTGCGATGTGTACTTCATATCGGAACTTTTAACATGCAAAGATAATGATTTTTTGTTAAAT
>JAKSIB010000092.1 GCA_024399065.1 Fibrobacter sp.
GCGTCTGGTTTACACCCAGAATGTCGGGAGTTCGATCCTCTCACTGCCCATAAAAGGGGCTGTCCTAGAAGTTGTATAAACTTCAAAAAAGGGCAGCCTTTTTTTGTCAAAATGTGATTTTTCAATTTTTTTGGTTGTTGTTTTTTTTTAGGCTTTCATCAATCTTGCAAGCTGCTTAAAATCATATCCAAGCATCAATAATCCCCATTCTGTTCCGACTTTTTCCTTGCCACGAAGATGAAATCTCCTGAATTTCAGATTCCCTTTTGTCTGACCGAATACTGTTTCACACTCTGTTGAGCGTTTTTTCATGAGGACTTTATATTCATCAGTTGCGAGAAGTTCTTTTACTTTTGTCTTCTGAGAAATCCAGTTTTCGTTCCGCTGTATCATTCTTCCGTATTCAGATTTTGTGCATAATTCCCTGAACGGACAGCCTTCACAGTTTTCACATTGGTAGACATCAACAATCTGTTCATATCCAGAATCGTTTTTTCTTTTACGTGTCATTTTGTAAGGGACAGGATTTCCGCACGGACAGGTGTATTCTTTCTGCTCAGCATCATATTTCCAGTTATCTGCATTAAAGACTTTTTTCTTGAAGCTCCGTTTTGTTTCCTTTTCGTAAGTCGAATATTTTACTGCCCCTGTAATTTCTTTTTCTTCCAGATAATCATAATTTTCTTCGCTTCCATAACCAGCATCTGCAATCACTGTCTTGAACTTGCATCCCAAGCGGTTCTGTACATTTTCAAGATGTGGAATGAAGGTTCTTGTATCTGTCGGGTTTGGAAAAACATCATAGCCGATTACAAAATTGTTTTCGGTTCCAACCTGAATATTGTAGCCGGGCTTGAGCTGCCCGTTGAGCATGGCATCTTCCTTCATCCTCATGAAAGTTGCGTCTTCGTCTGTCTTTGAGTAGCTGTTCCTGCCGTTGAAGGTTTCATTCGCCTTTTCGTATTTTTCTTTTCTTGGAAGATAGTCCTTTTCAATCTGATGTTTTGCTTTTTTCAGTTTTTTTTTACATCTTTTGAATTTTCATCATCCAGGTCATTTATTTCTGCAAGCCGTTCATTGATTTTTGCTGCAGCTTCCTTGATTTCTTCACTTGTTACAGTAATGTCTTCTCCAAGTTCTGCAAAATCCTTGTCACCGTAAACTTCATTTTCTTTGTGAGTGATTTCTTCAACATCTTTAAGGAACACCTTGAGTTTTTCATCAAGCTTCTTTTCGTTTTTCTCGACTGCCCGTTTCCAGACGAAGGTGTACTTGTTTGCAGCACTTTCGATTTTTGTTCCATCCACGAAATATTTTTCAAGACTGACATATCCTTTCTTGTTCAGAAGCTTTACCGTTGAAATGAATATTTCCTCGATTGAATCTTTAAGTTTTTCACTTCGGAATTTGTTGATCGTCCGGAAGTCTGGTTTCTGGAATCCTGTTAGCCACATCACGTTTACGTTTTCACGGCACTGTTTGGCTATCATTCTTGATGAATAGATTCCTGTCATGTAGCAGTAGATTAATACTTTCAAAAGCATGACCGGATTGTATCGGCTTG
>JAKSIB010000093.1 GCA_024399065.1 Fibrobacter sp.
GTCTTTTCCTGAATTAGGTTTACACGATTTATTAAATATTCATTCAGTTTCCTGAATAAGTTTGCATTAGCAACTGGTTTGGTTTTCTTTTCCTAATCCGGTTGACAGATGGAATGTCAAGAAACCTGAGCCGTTGTCGTGTAAGAATGGAAGAGGCTCGATGCCTCTTCCGTTCTTTTTTCTAGCTCCGATGGCGTTGTCCGTCACCCTCGCCGTTTGTCGTGTCCGCAAAAGTATCAATTTCTAGTTTTTTTTCCAACATTTCTTCTGAATACCTTGCTCTTCATGGACAATAGCCGGAGTCTTGTACCCGATGCTCATGTGAGGTCTCTCGTCATTGTAGAAGCGGATGAACTCAGCAATCCTCCTTCTTGCGTCGCTGAGGTTACTGAAGCGATTGACACGGTACACGAGCTCATTCTTGATTATGCCATTTGTCCTCTCGGCAATCGCGTTGTCCGTCGGACAGTAGTCCTCCGTCATACTTATGAGTGCGTTATGTTCTTCCAAGAGAGCCACGTAATCGTAGCTGCAATACTGCGACCCCCTGTCCGAATGATGTATGATGCCAGTCAGGTCCTGGCCGTGCGTCTGATCGATGGCCATCTGCAGAGCCTTTATCGAATGTACAGCCATGAGTGAGTCTGCCATGCACCATCCGACGATCTTGTGAGAATACGCATCAGTAACTAGATGCAGATATCCGCAATCACGCTCCATGTCGATGTATGTTATATCGCTGACCCACAGCCTATTTGCCGCCATTGGTACATAATCCTTTATGAGGTTGCTGTATTTGCGATAGCGATGGTTGGAGTTGGTCGTACGGCGTGGCTTCGGACGTGGAAGGTTCATATTCTCTCGTTTGAGGAATGCGAAGAACTTGTCTCGCCCAGGTATCCTGCGGTCACCAAATGCGCTCTTGATCATCAGCCATAGCTTGTATCCGCCTATGCCTGGATCCTGCTCGCGAATATCGCCTACGGCCTTGCGCAGCGCATCCTCGAGGCTTACCCGCTCCCTTTTGATGACGCTAACTTTCCTGTAGCCTTGTCTCGTTTTGCCAAACAGCGCGCAAGCGTTCTCTTGTGTAAGGCCATGACGCTCGCGCAGGCTGTCTACTGCTTGGCACCAGAATTTTTTCGTATCTGGTAGCCGTGTTTCTCGGCTATGTCAACTAGGGTGTTGACTGCCTCCAGCTCGAGTTCCTTGCGCGCCAGTTTCACGCGTAGCTCCTCTAGCTGCTTTTCGAGTTCTTCACGGCTCGTCTGTTTTGGACTCTTTTTTTCGTTTCCCATAGATGTCGCGGAGTTATTTGAGCGCAAAGATAACGCTTTACGATTTCCCAGCAGTCGCAACTCCCAATTAATGATTGTAGCATGGCTTCTTATCCCATGTTTTTTCGCAACTTCTCTCAGGCTCAGACTACCTGTGCGATACTCCATTACGATTTCCAGCTTTTGTTCGTCTGTCTGGATTTTTCCTTTTCTTTGATGCATAAATATACTGTTGGTTTGACATTTGATGTAAACCTATTTCAGTATAAGACA
>JAKSIB010000094.1 GCA_024399065.1 Fibrobacter sp.
TTGGACTTTACCCGTTTTTTCATTGGTGAAATTCCAGCCCTCCGGCACCGCTTTCGCACCCGCGAAAAACTACACCTTCAAGCGGTGAAAATGATACCACAATCGGGTCACGAAAATCAAGCGTAAATTCAGATATTTTTATAATTTGCCAAAATTGCCCCCCCCCCCGCTATATCTGAGCATATAACGAGGTCGGTTTTCGGGTGCGTTTTTGTCGTCAATTGACGCGACGAGGAAAAGTCGCGCTATCCGTCGCCTCCTGCGAAGGCGAATTCGAGCTGCGGTGACGGTTTCACGAGCACCTTCTTCAAGTCGAGCTTCGCGCTCCACTTCCCGAAGCGCGTGAAGAGCTTCTGGATTCCGTCCGCGAGCGCGTAGTAGAAGAACTCGGGCGCACCGTAGATGCGCTTGGCCGTTTCGACGATGTGCGTGCGCAGCACTTCGCGACGCTCGGACTTGCCGATCCACACCATCACGAAGTACGCGACCGCGAGGACGAGCGCCGCGAGGTTCCTGAGGCGCGTCATCGTGAGCGTGCGCATGTCCTCGACCTGGTACGACTGCTTCACGAAGCGGATCGTCTCCTCGACGCGCCACCGCGTGAGGTAGCCCTGGACGACGCGCCAGACGTCCTCCTTCGAGCCGTCGCCCTGCAGCGTCGTGAGGATGAGCATCGCGCACTGCCCGAAGCCGCGCACGACGACGAGCCGCAGGTCCTTCTCGTGCATGCCGGGAAAGTCGGGGTTTTCGGGAAGACGCACCGGCATCGCGCCGTAGTGGATCGTCGTGTCCTTTTCCTCGCCGTTGGCGTTGAACGCGACGACCGACGTGTGGGGCGTGTGGCATTTCGCCGAGAGAACGAGGATGTGTTCGCGCACGCTCTCGTACATGAGATAGCGCGTCTGCATCATGCGCACGATGAAGTCAAGCCCATTGGAGATGAAGTAGCGGAAGATCTCGTTGCGGTCTCCGCCGCGGTCGTAGACGTAGATGCCGCGGTTGCCGACCTCCGCGCGGATCGAGTCGATGATGGCCTCGATCTCCGCGTTCTCGCCCTTGTACTCGGGATCCTCCGTCGACCAGAGCCGGAACTGGAGCGGGACGACGCCGCGCCGCTTGCCGGGCTCGCAGGCGACCGCCATGCAGCCCCAGTAGCCGAGGTTGTCGCCGACCCTGCCCTTCGAGCCGTCCCACACCTTCGCGAGATACTGCATCTTCTTCGCGTAGGGCTTCTGCACGTCGGACGGGTCGATGATGATCAGCGTCGACTTGCGGACGAACTTCTTCGCGTGTTCCATCACCGCCTCGTGAATATGCTTCCAGAGGTCCTTGAAAGCGAGGTGGTGGCAGAGCCGCATCTCGATCTTCACCTGCTTGATGTTTTCGTCTATTTCCGCCGCGATCCTGTTCAGAATGACCGATTTCGTGATCTGGATGCCGTACAGCATCTGCCTCAAAAACTTGAGGCGCGGCTTCGAAAACCGGGTAAAGAATATACCCAGAAATTGCTCCAGCTGCTCTCGCGCATTCAGCGAAA
>JAKSIB010000095.1 GCA_024399065.1 Fibrobacter sp.
GCTGTCTGCGGAAGAGTGGGAACGCATTTACAACGAGGCGGACCGGCAGACTCTTCTGGGGCTTGCGTTTGACGGGGTGATGAAGTTGCCTCAGGAGCTGCGCCCTCCCATGGAACTGATGTTCCAGTGGGCCAGCGAAGCGGAATCCTTTAGTGGCCTGAACAAGATTTTGAATGAGGAAGCCGCAAAGCTTACTGAATTTTTCAGAGGGTATGGCAGAAGTTGTGCCGTTTTGAAGGGTCAGGCCAATGCCCGACTTTACCCGAATCCGCTTTGTCGGCAGCCGGGAGACATCGACATCTGGGTTTCCGGCGGGAAAAAGAGCGTCGTGGGTTTGCTGCGGGAAACTGAAATGCAGGAATCGCTGAAGGATTCGCGGAAGGAATCGCCGCACCACACCCACATGAAAAATGATCGTGGAATTGATGTGGAAGTACATTTCCGCACGTCTTCGGGTAATTACAATCCGTTTGCGACAAGACGGCTGCTGAAATATCTGGACAGGGAAGTCTTGAATTCGGTGGAGGTTCCCGAAGGTTTCTGCGCTCATTCCATGAAGTTTGCGCTGGCCATGCAGCTGTCGCATATCTACCATCATTTTTTTACTAGTGGAGTTGGGCTTCGGCAGGTTGTAGATTATTACGTGCTGCTTAAGCATTCCAGCGAAAGCGATCGCAGCGAACTGGTGGCATGCTTGAACCGCTTTGGATTGCGGAAAATTGCGGGGGCCCTCATGTGGCTACTTCGTGAATCGTTAGGTCTTGACGAAAGTCTGATGCTCTGCAAGCCCGATGAATTCCGCGGGCGGTGGCTTTTGCGGGAAATCCTGAAGGGCGGCAACTTTGGTCGCCATGTAGATGTAGGTGGCGATCGCCTCAAGTGGCTCTATTGGTGGTTTGGCAGGCGCAAGAAATCCTTAAGTTACTGGCGTTTTGATTTGGCGGAAACCTTCTGGGCAGAAGTCAATTACTTGGAAAAAGTCGTGAAAAGAACTTCGGTTCGAATTCGTTTGCGCAAGCTTTCCCTTAGGGATGTGAAGTTCTGATAATGCTTTCGCGTTAGGGCTGCAACCACTTAGAGCATTGCTCTTAGTGGGCCATGGTCCCCTTTAGGGGACCCCGCAGCCCGTATGGGGGAGGACTCGCGCGGCGCTTGCCTCGTACAGTTTCAAGGAGCGCGAGGCTGAACGACAAAAAGACCGAACTGGATTTTTCCAGTTCGGTCTTTTTATAGCGCAAGGGCGGACAGCACTTGGCAACTTGTTGCCTTAGTGCGCATGGTCCCCGAATGGGGAGGCCGGCCCGTAAGGGCAACGCCCTGGATCCTTCGCTTCGCTCAGGATGACACTTTAGTGAAAGGAGATCCCGGAACAAGTCCGGGATGACATCCTCTTACTTCACGATGTGTCTATGATACTCCTGCAGGCTGCAGACTTCGAATCTGCCGTAGTCGTGCTTGTCCATGAGGCCTTCGACGGTGGAGGTGAGGGCGGCGATGG
>JAKSIB010000096.1 GCA_024399065.1 Fibrobacter sp.
CCGTTACGCTTTTGGAGGCGACCACCCCAGTCAAACTACCCGCCAAGCGCGGTCCTCAAGTCCTTGAGTTAGAGCCCGGACAAGCAAAGGGCCGTATTTCAACGTCGGCTCCGACAGCGCTGGCGCGCCACCTTCACAGCCTCCGGCCTATCCTACACATCGATTGCCCAGACTCAACGCTAAGTTGCAGTAAAGGTTCACGGGGTCTTTCCGTCCCGTTGCGGGTAATCGGCATCTTCACCGATACTACAATTTCACTGGGCTCACGGTTGAGACAGTGCTCGGATCGTTACACCATTCGTGCAGGTCGGAACTTACCCGACAAGGAATTTCGCTACCTTAGGACCGTTATAGTTACGGCCGCCGTTTACTGGGGCTTCGGCTCGAAGCTGCAGCTTGCGCGTGACTTCTCCCCTTGACCTTCCAGCACCGGGCAGGTGTCAGGCCATATATTTCAACTTTCGTTTTAGCATAGCCCTGTGTTTTTGTTAAACAGTCGCCTGAGCCTATTTTCTGCGGCCATCCCGGAGGATGGCTCCCCTTATCCCGAAGTTACGGGGTCAATTTGCCTAGTTCCTTAACCGTGAATCTCCCATACGCCTCGGTATACTCTACCGGACCACCTGTGTCGGTTTGCGGTACTGGCCCGCCCGTGGTTAAGCTTAGCGGTTTTTCTTGGAAGCGCTTCCGTCCGATATCGGCTCCCCCGGAGGGTCGCCGTACTATCGGGTTCCGGCTCGTGGGTGGATTTGCCTGCCCATCTCAACGCCTTCCCCCTTCAACCCGGATATCCGTCACCGGGCACGGACTTGCTCACTTCGTCACCACGTCGCCCACGAGCAGGGTTGCGGAATATTAACCGCATCGTCATCGGTCTCGGCCTTCGCCTTACCCTTAGATCCAGACTAACCCTGATCCGACTAGCGTTGATCAGGAACCCTTGGTCTTTCGGCGGGGGGGCCTCTCGCCCCCCTTGTCGTTACTCATTCCTACATTTGCTTTTCCGCAAGCTCCAGCATACCTCGCGATACGCCTTCACCGCCGGCGGAATGCTCCCCTACCATAAATCCGCAGCTTCGGCAGACAGTTTAATGCCCGCTTATTATCCACGCACGGCCGCTCGACTAGTGAGCTGTTACGCACTCTTTGAATGAATGGCTGCTTCCGAGCCAACATCCTAGCTGTCTCTGCGGCCGCACTTCGTTAGTCCAACTTAACTGCCCTTTCGGGGCCTTGGCTGGCGGTCTGGATTGTTCTCCTCTCGGACACGGACCTTAGCACCCGCGCCCTCACTGCCGGGAAACATAACGTGTCATTCGGAGTTTGACAGGACTTGATAGGCGGTGAAGCCCTCGCATCCAACCAGTCGCTCTACCTACACGTTACTGTCCCGACGCTGCCCCTAAAGGCATTTCGGGGAGTACGAGCTATCTCCAAGTTTGATTGGCCT
>JAKSIB010000097.1 GCA_024399065.1 Fibrobacter sp.
TGAGGCGAACCCTAAAAGTTGGACAAAAAACTTTTAGGAAAATGTCAAGATATTATGATTTAGGGACGAAGCTGAAAGCTGTACGTCTGCACAGGTCCGGGAGAGGCTGTTGTACAATAGGCAGATTATTAGGCGTTTCTGCAAGCCAAGTACAAAGATGGCTTAATCTTTACAATAAAGGAGGAAAAAAAGCGTTATGTAGTGTAAGAAAAGAGATGGATCTGTCGGCGAAAATGGAGTGCGTAAAGATGGTGCTAGAGAAAAACCTCCCATGCGAGCAGGTGTTTATGCGTTATCAGGTAGGGAGGTCCACTTTGGCAAAATGGGTAAGAAAGGTGAGAGAGACCGGGGATTACAAAGCCTTGCGGAAAGATGCAAATCGAAAATATACAACAATGGGAAGACCAAAGAAAAAACGATTGGAGGAAATGACGGAATTGGAACGGCTCCGTTATGAGAATGCCTATCTGAAGGCAGAAGTTGACCTGTTAAAAAAAGTGAAAGCCTTGGTCGAAGCAAGAGAGCAGTCAAAACGAAAGACTGGACATACGTCATCAACGAACTGAGGCTGCAATATGGTTTGCCGTTACTGTTAACGGTAAAAAAGATGGCAAAATCAACGTATTATTACCACATGAGCCAATCAGGCAAGGATAAATATGCTGCGGAAAAGGCGAGGATAAGCGATGTTTTCAGGCAAAGCGGTGAAACCTACGGATACAGGAGGGTGACGCTTCAGCTGAAGGAGGATGGTTATGAAATAAACCACAAGACTGTCGCCAGGCTTATGAGGGAAATGGGCCTGAAAACGAAAATGAAAAGGAGGGGTTACCGCTCATACAAGGGAGAAGTAGGGAAAGTCGCGGACAATGTGATAGCAAGGAATTTTATGGCATCACGTCCGCTTGAAAAGATGGCGACAGATATAACACAAATCAACATAGGGGAAAAAAAGCTGTATATGTCAGCACTGATTGATATGCATAACGGAGAAGTGGACGGCTACACATTGTCAAGACATCCTGATCTGGAACTGGTGATATCCATGATGAGAAACTTCATTCGGGAAAATGAGATTGCGCAGCCTATGATTCTGCATAGTGACCAGGGATGGCATTATCAACATCCGAACTTTTGCAAAATGCTGAAAGATAATAATATAACACAAAGCATGTCCCGTAAGGGGAATTGCTACGACAATGCCATGATGGAAAGTTTTTTCGGTACGATGAAATCAGAACTTCTCTATACCCACAAATTCAGAAACGAATACGAGTTCGCGAATGCATTGAGTGAATATGTTAATTACTATAATGAAAAAAGAATAAAACTGAGACTTAGGACAAGTCCGGTTAATTACAGGAATAAACTTATTAATAAACAGTCCAACTTTTAGGGTTCGCCTCA
>JAKSIB010000098.1 GCA_024399065.1 Fibrobacter sp.
GTGTCTAGTCCTAAAATAGCGTTACAAAAAAAGTGACGTTATGAAAGAGAAAGGAAATGGTTATGTGAAGCGCACGCAGAAAGACTACAGCATGAGCTTCAAGATGTCAGTGGTAAAAGAAGTAGAGACGACCGACATCGGATTATGCGCCATCGCGCGCAAGTACGGAATACAAAGTGAGACAACCGTGAAGCGATGGATGGAAAAATATGGTACCTTTGACTGGACAAATATCAAAGGAGGAAAGATGCCAAAGAGTAAAGAACAGGAGCTTCTGGAGCTAAAGGAAAAGATCAAGCAGCTGGAAAGGAAGAACGCAAGGCTGGAGCACGAGCTGGAGATGAAGGACCACAAGGTAGCGATCTTCGACCTGATGATAGACATCGCAGAGAAGGATCTGAAGGTGGACATCAGAAAAAATATGTTACCCGGACAGTCGAAGAATACAAGCAAGTGAGCGGATTGCCCAAAGTCGCCATTTGCGAACTGTTCGGGGTGAGCAGGCAATCGTATTACAGGAAGAAATGGCGTGCGACCCAAATCAAGAACCGTGCGACGGAAGTCGTGGAAAGTGTTGAAAAGATACGGGCCGAAATGCCCCGAATCGGGTGCAGGAAGCTGTATTATATGCTCAAACCGCAAATGCGGAGTCTGTCGGTAGGGAGAGACAAGATGTTCTCTATCCTAAGGGCGAACCACATGCTGGTCAGTCCTATGCGATCGTATCATGTCACAACAAACTCACACCATAGGTTCAGAAAGCATAAGAACCTTGTGGAAGGAATGGATATAGTCCGTCCAGAGCAAGTGTGGGTATCTGATATCACGTATGTCGGGGGCCGTGACAAGCACATGTACCTGGCCCTTGTGACTGATGCGTACTCGAAAAAGGTTGTTGGATACGATCTGTCTGAAAGCCTGAACACAGAGGGTGCGCTTCGTGCCTTAAAGATGGCCCAGGCTTCGCGTATGTACAAGAAGGAGTCTCTGATACACCACTCGGATAGAGGCATACAATACTGCTCCGACGCATATCAGAACAGGCTGAAGAGGTATGGAATCAAAACGAGTATGACAGAAAGCTACGACCCATACGCCAACGCGGTGGCAGAACGCATCAACGGAATACTCAAGCAAGAGTTTTTGTTAGAGGAGCTGAAACTTCCGCTAGAAGGGATGAAAATAGCTGTTAGGGATGCAATAAACACCTATAATAGACTAAGACCTCACCTCTCCTGCGGATATCTCACGCCTTGTCAAATGCACACCCAAAGAAGATTGAGGATAAAAAAATACAAAAAAGAAGATTGTTGCAGGACTAGTCCTGCAACAATCTTCTAAAAAGTACTATTTTTGTCCTGTATAAATTAAGTCTAAAACTGTAACGGTTATTTAGGACTTGTCAA
>JAKSIB010000099.1 GCA_024399065.1 Fibrobacter sp.
ACTATGGCAAAAGACAAAATTCCCCCACACAAAGTGGAAATGACAGAAGGCAAACGAGAAATAATCAAAGGCCTTCTGTCTGAGTATGACATCCAGTCTGCAGAAGACATCGAAGAAGCTCTCAAAGATCTTCTTGGCGGAACCATTAAAGAAATGATGGAAGCTGAAATGGACCATCATCTGGGTTACGAAAAATCAGAACGATCAGACAGTGACGATTATCGCAACGGCTACAAATCAAAAACTGTAAAATCTCGTTTCGGCAAGATGGAAATTGAAGTTCCTCAGGACCGCCGTTCTACTTTTGAACCTCAGGTTGTAAAAAAAGGTCAGAAAAACATAAACAACATTGATTCAAAAATAATCTCGATGTATGCAAAAGGGATGACCACCCGCCAGATTTCAGATACCATTCAGGACATTTACGGATTTGAAACTTCAGAAGGATTCATTTCGGATGTTACAGATAAGATCCTTCCTGAAATTGAAGAATGGCAGAACCGTCCGCTGGAAGAAATATATCCGGTGATTTACATTGATGCCATTCATTACTCAGTTCGTGACAACGGAGTTATTCGTAAGCTTGCAGCCTATGTGATTCTTGGACTTACCTGCGACGGCCATAAGGAAGTTCTTTCTCTGTCGGTTGGAGACAATGAAAGCTCAAAATACTGGCTTAACGTGCTTAATGAGCTGAAAAATCGCGGTGTAAAGGACATTATGGTCATCTGTGCCGATGGACTCACAGGAATCAAGGAAGCAATCAATGCTGCATTTCCTAAAACTGAATACCAGCGCTGTATCGTTCATCAGGTCAGAAACACTTTGAAGTATGTTGCCGACAAAGACCGCAAGCCTTTCGCTGCAGATCTTAAAACCATTTACCATGCCTCTGATGAAAAGGCTGGTGCAAAAGCCCGGGACAGGGTTACAGAAAAATGGTCTTCAAAATATCCTAATGCAATGAAAAGCTGGACTGTAAATTGGGATGTCATTACACCTATATTTAAATTTTCTGCTGATGTCAGAAAGGTCATTTATACCACCAATGCCATCGAAAGTTTGAATTCTACTTACAGAAAACTGAATCGCCAGCGAAGTGTTTTCCCAAGCGATCAGGCTTTGCTAAAGGCTCTTTACCTGGCAACATTCGAAGCAACAAAAAAATGGACATTACCTCTCAGGGACTGGGGCAGAGTCTACGGTGAAATGTGCATAATGTACGAAGGCCGTCTGCCAGACTAATACTCATAAAAAAAAGACAACCTGCTTTTCTACGGGCAAGTTGTCTTTAACTCATTTGACTCTTGAAAAAAATCAAATCGTATTTTATATTCGAAACATAAACAGTAGCTGTCAGCTGCAAGCGAGTAACTCGCATTAAT
>JAKSIB010000100.1 GCA_024399065.1 Fibrobacter sp.
ACGAAGCCAGTGATCACAGGCAGCCTCGCCTCAGTGGATGTGACCGGCTGCAGCGCGGATCTCACCACCTTGTATCCTGCGAAAACCACAATAGAGGGTCTTGCCTCATTGGGCTTGACCATCAGCGACAACTGTACAGCTAACGAGGATTTGACGGTCAGCAGCAGCGAGAGCAACACGGGCAGCTGCCCAATCGTCGTTACCCGTACCTATACGGTGACCGACAAGTGCGGCAACTCCGAAACCATCGACCAAACCATCAACGTGAAGGTGGACCCTACGATCATCATCACAGGCGGAACGAAAGCGAAGAAGGTGAACTGTCTCGCCGACGCGGTGGCTCCTCACACATTGGAACCAAGCGTGATGCCGACCGTCACAGACGCCTGCGGCACGACTATCGCAACCTACACCTCCGTGGTGGACGACAAGGCTGAGTTCGAAGGCTGCGAGGGTACAGTTACATACACCTATACCTACACGAACTGCGCGGGAGCGACCAATACATGGGCGTTCACCTATACGGTGGATGTTCCGGACTTGACGATTCCTGCGGATGGCGAGGGCAACCTAGTCTGCGAGAAGGACACCGTACGTCCTACGCCAGAGGATTTGACCGACATGTGCGGCAATGTCTTCAAGGCTAAACAAAATGGTCATCAAGTCAGCACGGTTGACGCGACGGGCAACGGAACGGTCACCTACAACTACACTTACACGGACTGCGTAGGCAAGACATATCCATGGAAGTTCGTCTATAATGTGAAGGCGGATGCGTTCATCGCACCAGCGAATACGGATAGCGACCTCCACTGTGTCGCAGAGTTGAAGGCTCCTACATTGCCGAATACGAAGGTCTGCGGCGAGGATATCGAGTGGGGCGAACCAACCATTGACGACAAAGCGACAGAGACAGGTTGCGGAGACGTGACCTACACTTACAGCTATGTTGTGAACGACACCCCTTACACATGGAAGCACACCTACCATGTGAGCCCATTGGACTTCGAGTCAATCATGCCGGCAAACGGAGAGGAGACTATCGCATGCTTCAGGGATGTCGTGGAGCCAACAGCGAAACTTCCAGTCGTGACGGACGCGTGTGGCAGAACACTCTCGCCTATCGGGGCTCCGACAAAGACAGAGGATAAGCTATGTGGCGGCGACGTTGTATATACCTACACTTACAAGGACTGCGCGGGCAATACCCACGATTGGACCTACACCTACCACGTGAGCGAGCCAGCGGCACCGGCGTTGACAGGAAGCTGGCCAACCAGCAACACGGAGATCGAGGGATGCTATTCCGAAATCCCAACCTTCTTGACCAACGAGGAGGCAGCTGCGAAGTACACCGCAGTATGTGGTAAAACA
>JAKSIB010000101.1 GCA_024399065.1 Fibrobacter sp.
AGGGGACTTCTATTTTTAGCATTTTTGCGCCGCCCCTCTGAACTTCGTGAAGTCCGTCAGCCAAAATTCAAAGTGAACAACACGGCGAAGATATAAATTTTTCTTATAAGTTTCTAACTTTTCATTATTATTTCATATATTTTGGATAAAATATTGTTTATCAATGTGTTATCAAAACTAATTCATTCCCAATCTTACTATCTGTTCATACCGGCACACGTTGTAAACCAGGTTGGTCAGGGTGTTTCTGGCGGCGTTTCGCGCGAAACCGATGACGCGGCTGAACATCCCGTGCAGATTCAGCTCGCAGTAGCCGAACACATGCTCCACACGCACCCTAGTCTTGGAATTCTTCCGGTTGACCGTCTCCTGCTTCTTGCTCAGCTTTTTCCCTCTCACACTGCGCTTGATGACGCGGTCCTTCATCTGGTATTTGCGCATCACGCTTTTCACGCTCTTTCCGATATATGCGCTGTCGGCATGCAGCTCCTGCCCCCTGTCGTCATTGTCTATCAGCAACTTGGCCGGAACGGAGTCGTGCTGATCCGCGCTCGTGGTCACAGCCTTCTTTATCAGCTTGCTCCTGGCATCGACCTTCGCATGGTTCTTGTATCCGTAATATTTCTGCCCGCCTTTCTTCGTCCAACGGGCGTCCGTGTCCTTGTGACTCCTCTTGTTGGCCTTCTTCTTCCTGTCCTCCTCGGTATCGTCTTCTTCCGCATTCCAAAGCTCGTTGCCGCGTCCCTCCTTTATGGCCTTGTTCTCCTCGCGGGTGTTGCGCTGGCGGGGGACCTCCACGAAACTCCCGTCTATTATCACGCCCTGATTCATTATCAGATTCTTCTCCCGCAGGAATCTGTCAAAATCGGCAAAGAGTTTGTCATAGAGATTCTTTCCCGTCAGTTGCTCTTTGAATGCCCAGATGGTTCTGGCGTCGGGCACCTTGTCTCCGCTTGCCAGTCCGAGGAAGTCCCGGAAGCTTGTGCGGTCAACTATCTGATATTCGGTCTGCTCGTCGCTCAAATTGTACATCCGCTGAAGCACGAGGATCTTGAACATCAGAACATAGTCATACGGCTTCGCCCCCGCTTTCGTCAGACGCTCACGGTGCAGGCTCGCCTCCAATGTCTCACGGAACATCTCGAAATCAACCGTTTCCGCAAGCCTCTCAAGTGGATTCCCTAATGCGGACAACATGGATGTCCTCTCTTCCGAATCAAATAATCCTTGGTTGCCAAGCTTTCTGTATGCCCTTTTGCATGTGTCCATTTTCTCTTCAAATTTTCGGCAAATATACAAATATTTATTTGATTATCAAAGAGTTTTATTTAGAAATGCCCTT
>JAKSIB010000102.1 GCA_024399065.1 Fibrobacter sp.
AAATTCATTTTTTAGCCTCCTGAATGGGCAGAACCCGTTAACCCATCATTCAGCTCGAATGTCTACTGGACGTTCTCGTATTCGCGCTGCAAAGTTACACTTTTTTTCTCATTTATAACATATTTTATGTTTAATTTTTAGGGTGGGGTACTCATGTGTATGATATTCAATGTGATATGTTTTTGATTTTTTTATTAGGCTACGATCCATTCAGGGTGGTATTTGATAATCTGCGCCAGTCTGCACATGTTATAGACGAGGTTTGTCATGGCTATGTTTGCCTTCGCCCTCACTATTCCGACACCTCTGAAAACCAGCCCCCGCATGCTCTGCTCCATGTATCCGAAGACGTGCTCCACTCGGCAGCGAACTTTCGACTTCTTTCGGTTCGACTCCTTCTGCGCCTCTGTGAGCGGATGGCTCCTGTAGCCTCTTTCGCAGATGATGGGGTTCATGCCGGCCGCTCTCAAGTCTTCCTCCGTCCCAATGTATGCGGAATCAAGGTACATGTCCTCATCGTTCCCTCCGCATTTTTGGGCGAGCCCCTTCGCCGCCCTGGAGTCATGGACGCTTGCCGCCGTGACATCGTAATCTCGTATAAGCTTGGTCTTTCGGCAGATAACGGCATGATCCTTGTACCCGAACACTGTCTCCTTCCGCTTTACCGTCCACTTCGCATGGATGTCTTTGTGGCATTTCTTGTGAGGGTTGTCTTTCCATAGCTCCTCGCCCCTGCCTTCCTTTATCTGCTTGTTCTCCTCTCTCGTGTTCCTTTGGCGAGGAGCGACCACGAAACTCGCGTCAACTATCTTCCCCTCGTTGACTATCAGCCCGATGGAATCGAGGTACTCGTTGAATTGGGCAAATAGCTCGTCCCATGTGCCGGCCTTCGCCAGGATGTCCTTGTACTTCCACACAGTCTTCTCGTCAGGCACGTCGTCCACGCTTTCTATATCAAGAAACTCCCGAAAGCTCATCCTGTCCTTTATCTGATACTCAATCTGCTTGTCGCCAAGCCCGTAGAGCCTTTGGAGGAACAGCACCCTCATCATGAACACAGGGTCCATCCCGCGCCTGCCAGCGTTGCTCTTGCGATTCTCTTTCGCAAATACAGGCTCGAGTATCGGACGGAACTGCTCGAAATCCAATATCTCCTTCAGCCTTGGGAGCGGATTCCCCATTGCCGATAGCGCCTCAAGTGTGAACTCATGGTCAAACATGCCTGCTTCTGATGTGTTTTTGTATGTCATATCAGTTACTCTTAATTATTTTGCAAAGATACGAAAATTTTCCGACATAACAAAATGATTAACATTATTTTAATTTATAGAACTCCCC
>JAKSIB010000104.1 GCA_024399065.1 Fibrobacter sp.
ACCCCGGGAGGGGAGTGAAAGAGAACCTGAAACCCTGTGTCTACAAGCTGTGGGAGCACCTTATGCGTGCGACCGCGTACTTTTTGTAGAACGGTCCGGCGAGTTGCACTTACTGGCAAGGTTAAGCACTCAAGGTGCGGAGCCGAAGGGAAACCAAGTCTTAAGAGGGCCAGAGTCAGTGAGCGCAGACCCGAAACCGGGTGACCTATCCATGTCCAGGATGAAGCTGCCGTAAGAGGTAGTGGAGGTCCGAACCCACATCCGTTGAAAAGGGTGGGGATGAGGTGTGGATAGGGGAGAAATTCCAATCGAACCCGGAGATAGCTGGTTCTCCTCGAAATAGCTTTAGGGCTAGCCTCGATACAGATACGCGGAGGTAGAGCACTGAATTTCCTAGGGGGCGTCAAAGCCTACCGAAGAATATCAAACTCCGAATGCCGTGATATCGATTACCGGGAGTCAGACTGCACGAGATAAGTTGGGTGGTCAAAAGGGAAAGAGCCCAGACCTCCGGCTAAGGTCCCAAAGTACGTGTTAAGTGGAAAAGGATGTGGGATTTCAGAGACAACCAGGATGTTGGCTTAGAAGCAGCCACGCATTCAAAGAGTGCGTAATAGCTCACTGGTCGAGAGGTCCTGCGCCGAAAATGTCCGGGGCTGAAACACGTCACCGAAGCTGAGGAACCGAAAGGTTGGTAGAGGAGCATTGCATGCGGGAAGAAGCGGTACCGGAAGGAGCCGTGGACTGCATGGAAGAGAGAATGCCGGAATGAGTAGCGAGATGGAGGTGGGAATCCTCCAGGCCGAATATCCAAGGTTTCCAGGGTAAAGCTGATCTGCCCTGGGTAAGTCGGGGCCTAAGGCGAGGACGAGAGTCGTAGCCGATGGACAACAGGTGGAGATTCCTGTACTGCAGTATGACAGAACTGTGGGGACACGTGTGGAGAGCGGGTCCCGGGAACGGTATCCCGGGGCAAGCGAGGTACCAGCCGCTTAGGCAAATCCGGGCGGCAATGGGAAGGCGTGATGCGGACCGAAGTATAGTAGGGAAGCCCGTGAGCCATGCGTCGAGAAAAGCCGCTATCGTTTATACTGTACCCGTACCGTAAACCGACACAGGTGGATGAGGAGAGAATCCTAAGGCCGGCGGAAGAAGCATTGCCAAGGAACTCGGCAAAATGACCCTGTAACTTCGGGAGAAAGGGTGCCTGCGAGAGCAGGCCGCAGAGAATAGGCTCAAGCAACTGTTTAGCAAAA
>JAKSIB010000105.1 GCA_024399065.1 Fibrobacter sp.
AAGTCTCGTGGTCAAAAGGGAAACAGCCCAGACCCACAGCTAAGGTCCCGAAATAGATTTAAGTGGAGAAGGATGTGGAGTTGCACAGACAACCAGGATGTTGGCTTAGAAGCAGCCACTCATTAAAAGAGTGCGTAATAGCTCACTGGTCGAGTGACTCTGCGCCGAAAATTCAACGGGGCTAAAATCTGTACCGAAGCTTGGGCTTGACAGGATACTGTCAGGGGTAGGGGAGCGTTGTGTAAGGGGTGAAGTCATAGCGTAAGCGGTGGTGGACTTTACACAAGTGAGAATGCCGGAATGAGTAGCGAGAATTATGTGAGAATCATAATGGCCGAAAGTCTAAGGTTTTAGAAGGCAGGTTCGTCCGCTTCTAGTAAGCCGGGGGCTAAGGCGAGGCCGAAAGGCGTAGCCGATGCACATACGGTAGAAATTCCGTAGCCTCCATCAATTTAAGCACAGGGACACTTTTGAAGGGCTTAGCCGGGCGTTGGTTGCCCCGGTCGTAAGGGACTGCGTAAGCGGGAAGTAAGTTTGGAAGAAGGCGAGAAAAGCTGTGTGTATAGAAGATGGAGCCCGTACCACAAACCGACACAGGTAGACAGGAAGAAGATTCCAAGGCCAGCGGGAGAAGGGTTGTTAAGGAACTCGGCAAGTTGACCCCGTAACTTAGGGAGAAGGGGTGCTCTGAAAAGAGCCGCAGAGAATAGGCCCAAGCGACTGTTTAGCAAAAACACAGCTCTATGCTAAATCGAAAGATGACGTATATGGGGTGACACCTGCCCGGTGCCGGAAGGTTAAGAGGAGGAGTGAGAGCTCTGAATTGAAGCCCCGGTAAACGGCGGCCGTAACTATAACGGTCCTAAGGTAGCGAAATTCCTTGTCAGGTAAGTTCTGACCCGCACGAATGGTGTAACGATTTGGGCACTGTCTCAACAACCTACCCGGCGAAATTGTAGTACCGGTGAAGATGCCGGTTACCCGCGACTAGACGGAAAGACCCCATGGAGCTTCACTGTAGCTTAATATTGAATTTCGGTATTTCATGTACAGGATAGGTGGGAGACTGGGAAGTCAGGGCGTCAGCCTTGATGGAGTCAACCTTGGGATACCACTCTTGAGGTGCTGGAATTCTAACCTGTGGCTCTGAATCGAGTCAGGGGACATTGTTAGGTGGGCAGTTTGACTGGGGCGGTCGCCTCCTAAAAG
>JAKSIB010000106.1 GCA_024399065.1 Fibrobacter sp.
GCAGCGTCGTGAGGATGAGCATCGCGCACTGCCCGAAGCCGCGCACGACGACGAGACGCAGGTCCTTCTCGTGCATGCCTGGGAAGTCGGGGTCTTCGGGAAGGCGCACGGGCATCGCGCCGTAGTGGATCGTCGTGTCCTTCTCCTCGCCGTTGGCGTTGAACGCGACGACGGACGCGTGGGGCGTGTGGCACATCGCCGCGAGGACGAGGATGTTCGTCCTCACACCCTTGTACATGAGGTAGCGCTTCTGCATCATGCGCACGATGAAGTCGAGTCCGCACGAGATGAAGTAGCGGAATATCTCGTTGCGGTCTCCGCCGCGGTCGTAGACGTAGATGCCGCGGTTGCCGACCTCCGCGCGGATCGAGTCGATGATGGCCTCGATCTCCGCGTTCTCGCCCTTGTACTCGGGATCCTCCGTCGACCAGAGCCGGAACTGGAGCGGGACGACGCCGCGCCGCTTGCCGGGCTCGCAGGCGACCGCCATGCAGCCCCAGTAGCCGAGGTTGTCGCCGACCCTGCCCTTCGAGCCGTCCCACACCTTCGCGAGATACTGCATCTTCTTCGCGTAGGGCTTCTGCACGTCGGACGGGTCGATGATGATCAGCGTCGACTTGCGGACGAACTTCTTCGCGTGTTCCATCACCGCCTCGTGAATATGCTTCCAGAGGTCCTTGAAAGCGAGGTGGTGGCAGAGCCGCATCTCGATCTTCACCTGCTTGATGTTTTCGTCTATTTCCGCCGCGATCCTGTTCAGAATGACCGATTTCGTGATCTGGATGCCGTACAGCATCTGCCTCAGGAACTTAAGGCGCGGCTTCGAAAACCGGGTGTAGAATACACCCAAAAATTGCTCCAGCTGCTCTCGCGCATTCGACGAAATTTTGGTATCATATCCCATGCGGCCTCCTTTCAGGTTTAGGTTCTGACAATCGTAGATTATACGATAAACCAGCCCGGAAGTGCCGCGCGTTTTGCCTTTGCGCCCTCCCTGCGCCCTCTTTGCGGAAAAAACCGCATGAAAATTCGTCTGCGGAAATCTGACGCGGCGCGAAAACTATCCAAAAAATTGGGTAAACCGACTAAAATGAAATCGGCCTAAAAAGCGGTTTTCCGGTTTTGACACGCCTTCAAAGTGCGTTTCGCCCAATGTTTTCAGGGGTTTCGTGAAATCCACCGCTCAAAAAACGGGTGAAGTCCAA
>JAKSIB010000107.1 GCA_024399065.1 Fibrobacter sp.
TTGTATAAATCTATTATCCTAAAGCAATCTAATTGATGCTGAAAACCGGAAAATCAGAATTTCATATTATACCAAATCTTCAATTCGTCTTACTATGCTCTCCCATGTCATCTGATTATCAATTGCTTTTTTCATCTCTATAGCTTTTTCTTTCATTACACTAGATGCTGCAACTTCCATTACCGTCTCATAAATTTCATTTGTATTTTGTACAAAAGAATGAATTCTTTTTGCTATTCCAAGATTAACTAACTGATTTGCATTTGTAACCTGATCATTTATAAAAGGCATGGCAACCATTGGCACACCAAAACATAATGCTTCATTAATACTGTTCATTCCACAATGTGTAAGGAAAACATCTGTATGAGAAAGCACTTCTATCTGTGGCACAAAAGAGTACGCATATATATTCTCTGGAATTTTTCCTAATATATCTGGCGACACATTTCCAGTATTTAGAA
Source organism: Fibrobacter sp. (assembly GCA_024399065.1). Lineage (NCBI taxonomy): Bacteria > Pseudomonadati > Fibrobacterota > Fibrobacteria > Fibrobacterales > Fibrobacteraceae > Fibrobacter > Fibrobacter sp. Next base: position 465 of record JAKSIB010000107.1, read on the forward strand.
TTACAGATACTTCCTTACCACCAAATGCTTTGATGCATTTTTTATAAAAACTCTTATCACTAAGAATGCTGCCAAGAGAAATGTACACAATTGGCGATTTCATTTTCTCATACGGAATCACAACATTCCCGGATATAACCTCTGGTTTAGGAATTACATATAAATAGGAATCGTCAAACTCTTCACTCTTATTTTGAAATTGCTTAGGAATATATACAACATTAAGATTAGGTTTACTTTTGGTAATTCCATCCTTTAGACTCATATTTGAAAAACCTTTATTTGAGGCTACTTTCTTAGGCAGTACTTGCATATCTATTAATTTAGCTGATATTCTAAACACTGTTGGAGCCTCTATCCAAGTAGTTTCATTCCATGCTGGCTGCGAAAACTGTCTTACACTAGGAATTCCTAGTTGTTTTGCCAAATCTATACCTGGATAGAAAAACATTTCATAAATAAGTATGTCAAACTTTTCCTTTAAGGAAACGGCTGTATCATATGCTGCTACAAAAGAATGCTTTTTCTTGTATTTCTCACTTGCATTTTCAGGATAATTCTTATATGGGACAAATGTTGCTCCAGTATGTTCAATTTTTTCACGGAACTCTGGCGCATTCACATAAGTAACCTTATGTCCAAACTCCACTAACTTAGTAGCTAACGGGAGTGTCGGATTCGTATGACCCGAAAATGGTAAATTAACCATTAATACATTCATTTTT
>JAKSIB010000108.1 GCA_024399065.1 Fibrobacter sp.
AAAAACAGGCCTCAACAAGAACCGAGTTTACAAAATTCTTAGTACCTTTGCAGTCGAAAACCCAGAACTGGCAGAGCAAATGAAGAAAAAAGGAAAGGACTTGGTTCCAGAAGACTACACTAGATTACAGAAGGAACTGGCAGATCTGCGTAAGCAGCTCGCCAAGGAGAAACTTCGTGCCGACTTCTATGAGGAGATGGTTGCGTTTGGCAAGGATGTGTACGGCATAGACCTAAAAAAAGCTGGCACCAAGTAGCCGGACGGCTTCACACTAAGGACGTGAAAGAATACCAGATCACTTCCATGTGTGAGTTGCTTGGTGTATCAAAACAGGCCTATTACAAGCATGGCGACTGTCTTATGCGCAAACTTGCAGAGGAATCCTTCGTCGTTGAGTATATAAAGGAAGTACGTTCAAAGGACAGGGGCATCGGTGGTTGCAAGCTGTGGGAGATGTATTCCCGCAAATTCGGCAAGGACCACAGCGTAGGCTACAACCGTTTCTATGACATCATCGACAAGTATGACCTGAAGGTCCGTGAGCGTAAGCGTCGTGCCCATACGACAGACTCCACCCACGGATTGCCATTGTATCCGAACATTGCCAAGGACCTGTTGCCCGACCGCCCTAACCAGTTGTGGGTAAGCGACATAACATACATACCCTTCTGGCTGGATAAGGAACAAGGCGTGTATGACTTCTGCTATCTCTCCCTGATAACGGACTACTACACAAAGGAAATCATTGGAACCAGCGTTGGGGCGACTTTGGAGACAAGATACCCCCTCGAGGCTCTAAACAAGGCACTGGAACGACTTGGAGGCAGGACACCTGATGACCTGACTCATCACTCTGACCGTGGCGTACAATACGCCAGCTACGCATATACAGACATCTTGAAACATTGGCAGATAAAGATCAGCATGACGGAGAACGGCAACCCAAAGGACAATGCCGTGGCAGAACGCGTCAACAACACCATAAAGAACGAGTTGCTCATGGACATGGAGTTCTTCTCCATAGAGGAGGTAAAGGATGCCGTGCGCATAGCCGTTGACTTCTACAACAATGAGCGACCTCATATGAGTATAGACGGAATGACTCCATCGGAAGCTGCACTCTGCACAGGAGAAATAAACAAGAAATGGACAAGTTATAGAGAAATTGCCATAAAAACTTGCAAAGG
>JAKSIB010000109.1 GCA_024399065.1 Fibrobacter sp.
ATTTGACATTATCTCAATCTCATTAACATGTTAAAAACTTCTTCTCTTGTTAGCATTCTTGGCCCATTCATAGAAATAGGACATTTCATTGAAACAGCTTTAGCTACTTCTTCTGTTAATTCATATCCTGCCTCCTTAAATGTTCGAGGAAGTTTAGCTTCATCGATTAGTTGTTCTAAGCATTCTAATCCTAAATCAGCTGCTTTTTTATTGTCTTCTTCTTTTACATTAAATACATTTCTTGCAAAAGTTGCAAACTTATCCATCTCGTTTTCATACACAGCACGATAATATGCAGGTTGGATAATTGCCAATTGTTTTCCATGTGTACCATGACTATATGCACCTAAAGTATTTTCGATACTATGTGCCTGGAAATCTCCCGGTTTCCCAACATTAAACAAGAATGTTTGAATGAGTGAAGAATCCCACATTAAATTTGATCTTATTTCTAAACTATCATTTCCATTAATCATTGCATACATATTTGCAATAATATCTTTCATGATACCTTCATTCATACGATCTGATACATTATAGCCATGTCCAAAGTATGTTTCCATACAATGTGTTAAGCTGTCAAATGCGCCTGGCATGAATGATGTGAATGGGATATCTTTAATATATGTTGGATCTAAAATAACAAATTTAGCATAAGATCCCACAAAAGTTTTCTTATCATCGTCTTTTGTAATGGCACCTAAATTATCCATTTCTGCACCGGCACCAGATAAGGTTAAGACAACAGCAAAATTACCCATTTTTTCAGCAATCCTACCTTCATCCATTTGTGCCTGCCATAAATCACTTTCTTCATAAACTCCAGCAGTAATGACTTTAACACAGTCAACAACAGATCCCCCACCAGCTGCAATAATTAAATCAACATGATTGTCTCGATAAAGCTCGATACCTTCTTGCACCTTTTCATATGTTGGATTAGCAGGAATATCACATAATTCGATAATATTCTTTCCGCAATCTTTTAAGATTTCTACTAATTCATCATATAAGCCAATTCTTTTAATGGCTCCTTTTCCATACGCCAGCATAATATTTGGTCCATATTTTTTTAATTCACTCGCTAAATGTTCTCTAACACCATTCTGTCCAAAATATACCTTTACAGGCATCTGATAAATAAATGATTCCATATAACCCTCC
>JAKSIB010000110.1 GCA_024399065.1 Fibrobacter sp.
TCGCGACAGGCGTCGAGGTAGGCAAGTACGGCATGACCTTCACGAAGGAGAGCTTTGAGAACTTGAACAAGAACTTCTCGGCAGTAAATATTACAATCGTCGAGGATAGCTTGGAGATCACACCAATCACGGTTGACGTGACGATCACCAAGCACGGCTTGACCGAGGCATACGACGGCGAGACTCACAGCGTATCCGGCTACGACTTCGTGTCATCCAACCCTGAGTTGTTCAAGCGTGACGACTTGAAGTTCATTGGCGAGGTGAGCGACTCTATCGCGACAGGCGTCGAGGTGGGCAAGTACGGTATGAAGTTCGATGAGAACTCATTCGAGAACTTGAACAAGAACTTCTCGGCAGTAAATATTACAATTGTCGAGGACAGCTTGGAGATCACACCAATCACGGTTGACGTGACGATCACCAAGCATAGCTTGACCGAGGCATACGACGGCGAGACTCATACGGTTTCTGGCTACGACTTCGTATCATCCAACCCTGAGTTGTTCAAGCGTGACGACTTGAAGTTCATCGGTGAGGTGAGCGACTCTATCGCGACAGGCGTTGAGGTAGGCAAGTACGGCATGAAGTTCGACGAAAACTCGTTCGAGAACTTGAACCACAACTTCTCTGCGGTTAACATCACCATCGTTGAGGACAGCTTGGAGATCACGCCAATTACGGTTGATGTAACCATCACCAAGCACGGCTTGACCGAGGCATACGACGGCGAGACACATACGGTTTCTGGCTACGACTTCTTGTCATCCAACCCTGAGTTGTTCAAGCGTGACGACTTGAAGTTCATTGGCGAGGTGAGCGACTCTATCGCGACAGGCGTCGAGGTGGGCAAGTACGGTATGAAGTTCGATGAGAACTCATTCGAGAACTTGAACAAGAACTTCTCGGCAGTAAATATTACAATTGTCGAGGACAGCTTGGAGATCACACCAATCACGGTTGACGTGACGATCACCAAGCATAGCTTGACCGAGGCATACGACGGCGAGACTCATACGGTTTCTGGCTACGACTTCGTATCATCCAACCCTGAGTTGTTCAAGCGTGACGACTTGAAGTTCATCGGTGAGGTGAGCGACTCTATCGCGACAGGCGTTGAGGTAGGCAAGTACGGCATGAAGT
>JAKSIB010000111.1 GCA_024399065.1 Fibrobacter sp.
GTACCTGATCGCCGTGTTTGGCTCTCAGTCAAGCTCCCTTCTGCCTTTACACTCTGCGAGCGATTTCCAACCGCTCTGAGGGAACCTTTGGGCGCCTCCGTTACTCTTTGGGAGGCGACCGCCCCAGTCAAACTGCCCGCCTGACACTGTCCCGAGGGTCGTTACTCCTACGGTTAGAATTCCGATACACCAAGGGTGGTATCCCAACGTCGGCTCCACGAAGACTAGCGTCCTCGCTTCCAAGCCTCCCACCTATACTGTACATGCTGTATCAGAACCCAATGTCAGGTTACAGTGAAGCTCCATGGGGTCTTTCTGTCCAGTCGCGGGTAACCTGCATCTTCACAGGTACTTCAATTTCACCGGGTCCCTCGTTGAGACAGTGCCCAAATCGTTACACCTTTCGTGCGGGTCGGAACTTACCCGACAAGGAATTTCGCTACCTTAGGACCGTTATAGTTACGGCCGCCGTTCACCGGGGCTTCGGTCGAATGCTTTGGATTGCTCCGGACATCCTTCCTTAACCTTCCGGCACTGGGCAGGTGTCAGCACCTATACGTCAGATTTCTCTTTAGCAGGCACCTGTGTTTGTGGTAAACAGTCGCTTGGGCCTCTTCTCTGCGACCGGGCTATGCTCCAGAAGCAAGTTCCTTCACAATGCCGGCTACCCTTATCCCGAAGTTACGGGTACATTTTGCCGAGTTCCTTAACGAGGGTTCTCCCGCGCACCTTAGGATTCTCTCCCCGCATACCTGTGTCGGTTTACGGTACGGGCGGTGACTTTCTCACTAGAAGCTTTTCTCGGCAGTGTGGGGTCAACGACTTCGAAAGTATCGCTACTCTCTACGCATCACGCCTCAGCCTTACAGTGTGCGGATTTGCCTACACACCAGCCTACACGCTTGCACAGGAACTACCAATCTCCTGCTCGCCTGCCCTCCTGCGTCACTCCATCGCTCAAACAATTGTCACCGGTACTGGAATATCAACCTGTTGTCCATCTCCTACGCTCCATGCCTCGGATTAGGTCCCGACTTAACCTGGGACGACGATCGTTGCCCAGGAACCCTTATGCTTTCGGTGGAACGGATTCTCACCGTTCTTTTCGCTACTCATACCAAC
>JAKSIB010000112.1 GCA_024399065.1 Fibrobacter sp.
TGTGTGAAGTGAACCATCTAAGTAACACGGGAACAGAAATCAAGAGAGATTCCCTCAGTAGCGGCGAGCGAACGGGGAGGAGCCCAAACCACATCTAGTGGGGTTGTAGGACTGCGACAGTAGAGTTAGGCATAAAACCATTCCGTAGCGGAAGCTTCTGGGAAGGAGCGTCAGAGAGTGTGAAAGCCACGTACGCGAAACGGAATGGCCTCGAAGCAGAATCCTGAGTAAGGCGGGGCACGTGAAACCCTGTCTGAATCCGGGTCGACCACGATCCAAGGCTAAATACTAGACAGCTACCGATAGCGGACAAGTACCGTGAGGGAAAGGCGAAAAGAACCCCGGTAAGGGGAGTGAAATAGAACCTGAAACCATAAACTGACAAGATGTCACAGCCCGCAAGGGTAGTGGCGTGTCTTTTGTAGAATAAACCTGCGAGTTACGGTATGCAGCGAGGCTAAGTGATGGAAGTCACGTAACCGGAGCGAAAGCGAGTCTGAACAGGGCGAGAAGTTGCATGTCGTAGACCCGAAGCCAAGGTGATCTAGTCATGGGCAGGTTGAAGCTCGGGTAAAACCGAGTGGAGGACCGAACAGTAATCTGTTAAAAAAGGTAGTGATGACCTGTGACTCGGAGTGAAAGGCTAAACAAACCTGGAAATAGCTGGCTCTCCCCGAAATGCCTTTAGGGACAGCCTCATAGAAAGCTTGCGGAGGTAAAGCACTGGATGAATGCGGGGGAGTCAAATCCTACCAAATTCAATCAAACTCTGAATGCCGTTAGTCAGCCTATGGGAGTGAGACTGTGTGCGCCAAGGTTCATAGTCGAAAGGGAAACAGCCCAAACCGGCAATTAAGGTCCCGAAATTATGCTAAGTGTTAAATGAAGTTTGGATGCACAGACAGCCAGGAGGTTGGCTTAGAAGCAGCCATTCCTTAAAAGAGTGCGTAACAGCTCACTGGTCGAGCATCTGTGCGCAGACAATGTAACGGGGCTAAGCATGGTACCGAAATTCCGGACTCATGCCGTAAGGCATGATTGGTAGGGGAGCATTGATATAACCGACGAAGGAGTACCCGTGAGGGGCTCTGGAGGACTATCAAGAGAGAATGCAGGCATAA
>JAKSIB010000113.1 GCA_024399065.1 Fibrobacter sp.
TTTTTTTAGTTAAAACACTTGCGTAATATCTTGGAAATCAGTAACTTTGAAGAAAATTTCCTATGTTTTCCATAGCTACTGATTCCAAGATACGGCGCAAAGATAGCGATTTATTCGACATACTGTGCAGTCATTTCGGCAAAACAATCAACTTGGCACGGATACGCTTCATGGCGCTGCTGATTTCGGCTCTGTGCAAGATGCAGACCGTCAGCTTCGGCAGGCTGGCGCTGGCTTTCGGCGGTGCGGCGGAAGCTTCGTCCAACATGCGACGCATACAGAGGTTCATGTCGGGCTACGCCCTCGACCTCTCGCTCATCGCCCGGTTCATCTTCCGTCTGCTTCCGCACGACGGTCCCTACACGCTCTCGATGGACAGGACGAACTGGCAGTTCGGCAGTTTCAAGATCAATGCGCTGGTGCTCGGCGTCACTTACGAAGGCGTGGCTTTCCCGCTGCTGTTCAGGCTGTTGCAAAAGAAAGGGAACTCCAACACGGAGGAACGGATAGCCATCATCGAACGCTACATCGCGCTCTTCGGCAGGGACTCCATAGACTGCCTCGTGGCCGACCGGGAGTTCGTCGGGGCCGACTGGCTGGCCTACCTCAACGTCAGGCGCATCCGCTACCACATCCGCATCAGGGAGAACTTCTGGGTCACAAAGCCGGGCACGGGAAGCAGGTTCAAGGCATCGTGGGCTTTCCTGGGCCTGAGGGCCGGGCAGTCGAAGAGCCTCGACGGCATATACGTCGTCAACGGACAGATGTGCTATCTTTCGGCGGCAAGGATGAAGGACGAAGACGGTGTCCCAAAACTCCAGATACTGGTGTCCTACAACCGCCCCGACGAAGCTGCCGAGACCTACAGGATGCGCTGGCAGATCGAGACCTGCTTCAAGTCCATGAAATCCAGCGGGTTCAACATTGAGGACACCCACCTGGCTGACATCGAACGGATTGAAAGGCTCTTCGCCATCGTCACCATCGCCTTCCTCTGGGCATACCTGGTCGGAATCTCCAGAGACAGACTGGTCAAGAAAATCAGAATACTCAAGAACGGGAGAAAGGCCGTGTCATTCTTCAAGTACGGCCTGGACTACATCGCCGAGTGCATA
>JAKSIB010000114.1 GCA_024399065.1 Fibrobacter sp.
GGCGAAAGTCAACAAAAAAGGGTGGCGAAGCCACCCACACATGTTGATGAAGAGCGCTTTTTTCTTATCTTTTTATAGCCAAAACAACAATCTTTGCCTAGTAATCGATTATATGATTTCAAAATTTTTCACTCGTGCATTTTTGTTCGTCGCATCAATCGCCATAGCCGCATCTTTTGCCTGTGCGGGGGAGTCTTACGGCTATTTTGCGAAGTCGGCGCAGTCTGCGCCATCAACAGCCGCGCAGTTTGCAACACCCGCGCAGTCTTCGAGCGTTAACAAAACCGCGCAGTCCACACAAAAATCCGCGGGCTTAAACGAATCCCTGCATTTCCCGATGCACAGCGTGATGAAGTTCCCGCAAGCGCTTTACGTGGCGCACTTCCTCGACAGCGCAAAAATCGGCATCGATGCCAAAGTCCGCGTGGTAAAAGCCGAACTGATGCAAAATACCTGGTCGCCAATGATGAAGGAAATGGGCGATACCGCCATGGTTTCGTATGCTGAACTTCTCCAGTGGTCCCTGGTGCAGAGCGACAACAACGCTAGCGACTTGCTTTTCAAATTCTGCGGCGCGCCCGAAAAAATCACCCGCTACATCGCAAAACTCGGCTTCAAGGATATCCAAATCGGTGCAACAGAAGCCGAAATGCACACGGACCTCGCCAAAAGCGACTTGAATTGGAGCACGCCCAAAGAAATGTCGAACCTTTTCGAATGGTTCTACAAGAACAAAGACAAAACAGCAAACCTCCAGTTCATCTGGAAAACGATGTCCGAAGTGGAAACGGGGAAGGATCGCATCCCGGCCGCAGCCCCCGCGGGTGCAACAGTCGTCCATAAGACCGGCACCGGATTCCCGCCCAAGGACAAACTTCCGCCCATGAACGACGCAGGAATCGTAATCCTCCCGAACGGCCAAGTGCAATTTATCGCAGTCTTTGTGCCCGAGCCGACCGCCCCGAACCAACTCGCTGATATTGCCCAAAGTATATTATCCGACAAGTAAAATTCAACACTTCACTTAAAAAGAGGCATCATCAACATGTGTGGAAGCATTTAGGCAGCCTTGCTAGATGATCCTCT
>JAKSIB010000115.1 GCA_024399065.1 Fibrobacter sp.
CCCTACGGGGTGATGGCGTGCCTTTTGCATAATGATCCTACGAGTTACCTTCACTTGCAAGGTTAAGGCCTTAAGGGCCGGAGCCGAAGCGAAAGCGAGTCTGAAACGGGCGCATAGTAAGTGTGGGTAGACGCGAAACTGAGTGATCTACGCCGGACCAGGTTGAAGGTTAGGTAAAACTAACTGGAGGACCGCACTGATAAGCGTTGAAAAGCTTACGGATGAGTTCGGTGTAGGAGCGAAAGACCAATCAAACTCAGAGATAGCTCGTACTCCCCGAAATGCATTTAGGTGCAGCCTGGTATTGACAATATGAGAGGTAGAGCGACTGATAGGAAGCGAGGCTTTCACCGGCTATCAATTCCTGATAAACTCCGAATGCTTGTATTCAATACACTGGAGAAAGGGCATGGGTGCTAACGTCCGTGTCCGAGAGGGAAACAACCCAGACCGCCGGCTAAGGCCCCCAATTGTGGGCCGAGTTGAACAAAACGAAGTGGAGGGACAGAGACAGTCAGGATGTTGGCTTGGAAGCAGCCATTCATTTAAAGAGTGCGTAACAGCTCACTGATCGAGTCCCCCCGCATGGATAATAATCGGGCATAAGTCCACAGCCGAAGCCGCGGAATAATTAATTATTGGTAGGGGAGCATTCCTGTTGCAGTGAAGGATTTCCGAGAGGGGCTCTGGAGCGGCAGGAAAAGCAGATGTAGGAATAAGTAACGATAAAGGGGGTGGGAAACCCCCTCGCCGCAAGACTAAGGTTTCCTGATCAACGTTAATCGGATCAGGGTAAGTCGGGGCCTAACGGGCAGCCTTTGGGCGCACCGGAAGGACGAACATGTGAAGATTCATGTACTGAGTCGCAGGAGACGCAGGGACAGAGGAGTGACACTGCCGCGGGCTGACGGAATAGCCCGTTGAAAGACGTAGGTATTAACACCATAGTGAAGTACGTGGAGTTAGCTGAAATCCAATAGTACGCCAAACCTTCGGGGGCGGTGATAGAGCAGGTAAACAGACTCTCAAGAAAAACTGCTATCATCCAACCTGCGACCCACCCGTACCGCAAACCG
>JAKSIB010000116.1 GCA_024399065.1 Fibrobacter sp.
TTGATGTATGAAACCACGGTCTTCTCCTTGTTCACCTTTAGGAATAGTTTCCCCTCAATGAATTTGGTCATTGACTCTCGTACTCGTTCTGCTGCACGCTGGGTCTTGCAGAATATCATCGAATCATCAGCATAGCGTACAAAGGGGTGTCCTCTGCGTGCGAGTTCCTTGTCCAATTCGTTCAGCATAATGTTGCTGAGCAATGGACTCAGTGGTCCTCCTTGCGGAGTGCCTTCCTCGCTTGCATGCCACAGCCCTTTGTCTATGACTCCGCTTCGAAGATACTTGTGTATAAGGCTGACTACTCTGCCGTCCTTGATGGTTCGGCTGAGTATCTCTATGAGTTTGCTGTGGCTCACTGTGTCAAAGAAGCGTTCGAGGTCAAGGTCAACTACGTACTTGTAGCCCCCATCGACTATCTTCTGCACTTCTCGCAGTGCGTTCAGGCATCCTCTTCTCGGGCGGAAGCCGAAGCTTCGCTTGGAGAATTGGGGCTCATAGATTATTGTCAGTACTTGGTTGATGGCTTGTTGCACCATGCGGTCAACCACGGTGGGTATGCCCAACAGGCGCATCTTGCCGTTGTCCTTGGGTATCTCTACCCTTCGGACGGGATTCGGACGGTATGTACCGTCAAGCAAGGAGCGTATCAGTTCATCCTTATTAGCCAAAAGCCATGGGAGCAACTGCTCGCATGACATCTTGTCGATACCGCCACATCCCTTGTTCCTCACTACTGCCTTGTAGGCTTCGTTGAGGTTGTCGGGGCTAAGGATTACTTCCAATAGGTGCTCCTTGTCGAATGGAACTTCCACGATGTTGTCTTCGGTCATCCACATGAAAGTCTGCACTCCCCCATACCTTTCGGATTCCGTCCTATTCCTTTGGGGGCAGTCATTAGCATGGGCTGATGTTTTCTGCATTCTATCTTTCATGAGGTAACTTTCAATTACTATCGTTTAATTTTTATTAGGTTCAGTCCTTCGTGAAGCGTTACCGATTACTCCACTACTATGACTTCTGCTGACTTCTCACGGCAAGCTTTACTCCATGGCTTTTGTAAGAGCAACTAAT
>JAKSIB010000117.1 GCA_024399065.1 Fibrobacter sp.
TATCAGGAATTGATAGCCGGTGAAAGCCTCGCTTCCTATCAGTCGCTCTACCTCTTGTATTGTCAGTCCCAGGCTGCACCTAAATGCATTTCGGGGAGTACGAGCTATCTCCGGGTTTGATTGGTCTTTCGCTCCTACACAGAACTCATCCGTAAGCTTTTCAACGCTTATCAGTGCGGTCCTCCAAGTGGTTTTACCCACCCTTCAACCTGGTCCCGCGTAGATCACCCGGTTTCGCGTCTACCCACACTGACTGAACACCCTTTTCAGATTCGCTTTCGCTTCGGCTCCGGGGCTCGACCCCTTAACCTCGCCAGTGAAGGTAACTCGTAGGATCATTATGCAAAAGGCACGCCGTCACCCCGTAGGGCTCCGACCGCTTGTAGGCAACTGGTTTCAGGTTCTCTTTCACTCCCCTGTTCGGGGTTCTTTTCACCTTTCCCTCACGGTACTGTGCGCTATCGGTCTCTCGAGAGTATTTAGCCTTGCCGGATGGTCCCGGCGAATTCGCCCCGGATTCCTCGTGTCCGGGGGTACTCAGGATTCCACTAGGCTTCCGCTCGCTTCGCATACGGGGGTATCACCCTCTGTGCCGCATACTTCCATCTGCTTCCGCTCGCTCGCTTCTTGCCACCACGTGGTCCTATAACCCCAATAGGTCCGTAAACCCACTGGTTTGGGCTCTTCCCCGTTCGCTCGCCACTACTCAGGGAATCACAATTGTTTTCTCTTCCTGCCGCTACTAAGATGTTTCAGTTCGCGGCGTTCGCCCCATAAAATGGTGATGGATCTTCAATCCATCGGGTTGCCCCATTCGGAAATCACGGGATCAAAGGTCATTTGCACCTCCCCCGTGCTTATCGCAGCTTATCACGTCCTTCTTCGCCTTCGAGAGCCAAGGCATCCGCCTGTTGCCCTTTCCTACTTCTTTTATTTCTTCGTACTCGTTCCGGTTCTAAACCGGTAAGTAACTCAGTAATCTTGCGATTAAGTTTTCAAATGTCAACTTCAGTATCTATACCGAAGTCTCTATCTGCTTCTTCAATTAAACTTTCCAGTATGTCAAAGATCGT
>JAKSIB010000118.1 GCA_024399065.1 Fibrobacter sp.
ATACTGAGGCCAATACAACTGTAAAAATACCCGAAACTGCAATTGCAAGGCCGCTCATGGCTCCTTCTACTTCACCAATTTCGATTGCCCTGGCAGTTCCGATTGCGTGAGAACTGGCCCCAAAGGCAAGTCCCTTTGAAATAGGTTCTTTGATATGAAATATTTTGCATATTATATCGCCAAAAACATTTCCAAGAACTCCTGTAATGATGATGACAGCTACCGTAATTTCTACATATCCGCCAAGTTCTTCTGATACCCCCATTCCAATTGCTGTGGTAATGGACTTTGGAAGAAGGGTTACATACTCCCTGTGAGACAAATGAAAAAGAACTGCAAGTCCAAATACCGTAGCAAGGCTGGTAATGACCCCTGCAATAAGACCACATACAACCGCCAAGTAGTTCTTCTTCAGAAGTTCCCACTGCTCATATAAGGGAATTGCAAGGCAGACTGTTGCCGGTGTCAAAAGATAACTTAGATACTTGGCACTTTCCTGATATACTTCATATTCCACGTTTCCCATTGCAAGCACAGCAATGGAAATGATGATGGAGATCAGCAATGGGTGGAAAATCCCTATTTTCAATTTTTTCTTAAGTGCCATGCCGATTACATATGCAACAAGACTAAGTGCCAGTCCTGCAAACAATGATTCCTGAAAAAAACTATTCATCTTTCTTTTTTCCTGACTTTCTGATAATGATTTGAGACACCCATCCCGTGGCAACCATAACTGTAATAATCGTCACTGCAGTAATGATGCTGACAGGTAATAAGATTGGCTGTAAAACCCCCCAGGTTGTCATCAGTCCAACTCCCGCTGGAATAAACATGATTGGCATGATCTCAATCAAAAATTTGCCGGTTTCCTTCACTGACTCTAATTTAATTACCTTAGTCATGAGTCCCAAAAACAAAATGATCATTCCATAAATACTTGCAGGAATCGGTAACGGCAAAAGGCATTTCAATATTTCCCCCAAAAAGGAAATTAACAAAATAATTAAAAATTGGTTGATGTATTTCATAATTCTAAACCGTCCTCCACAAAAC
>JAKSIB010000119.1 GCA_024399065.1 Fibrobacter sp.
AACGTGAGTTCGATATAAAATAACATATTGAAAAAGAATAACATAGCGATATTTTTCGTATATTTGTGGTGTAAAATAAACAAATACAAAAAAGCACGCTATGTTATTATCAGAGGACAAAATTACGGAAATTTATTGCCTGGCAGACGATTTCTGCAAGTTTTACAGCGAAACGGCAAAAACTAACGCATTGGAAGAACCCGACGGGAAACGCCACCGCAACAAGCCCAACCGTCTGTCGGACGCCGAGGTCATCACCATCCTGGTCGCTTTCCACATGGGCGCACACCGTTGCCTGAAGCATTTCTACCTTGAATTCGTCTGCCGGCACTGGACACACCTGTTCCCTAAGACCGTGTCGTACAACAGGTTCGTCGAGTTGGAACGTGACGTAGCACTGCTGCTGCTCGTATTCGTCAAGCACGTCCTTCTAGGCAAGTGTACAGGCATCAGCTTCGTGGATTCCACCGCCATGCGGGTGTGCCGCAACCAGCGCATCCACTGCCACAAGGTCTTCAAGGGCATCGCCGCACGGGGAAAGTGCTCGATGGGGTGGTTCTTCGGATTCAAGCTGCACCTGATCATCAACGAGAAAGGAGAGATCCTCTCCTTCATGTTCACTCCGGCCGACGTCGACGACCGCGAGCCGCTCAAGTCCATGGGCTTCGTCAAGGAGATCTACGGGAAGCTGGTCGGTGACAAAGGATACATATCGAAAGAGCTGTTCGAGGAACTGTTCGTCGACGGCATCCAACTGATAACCAAGGTGAAGAACAACATGAAGAACTGCCTGATGAGCGTCTCCGACAAGATACTGCTCCGCAAAAGGGCGGTCATAGAGTCTGTCAATGACGAACTCAAGAACATCGCGCAGCTGGAGCATTCAAGGCATCGCTCGTTCAACAACTTCATCGTCAATGCCGTCGCCGCAATCGCCGCGTACTGCTTCTTCCCTAAGAAACCTTCCATCTCCGTCGAAACCTATTCCGACAACCAACTGACTATCTTTTGATTGCTTATGTCGAACTCACGTTA